>NZ_KI421422.1:63736-105575 GCF_000472285.1 Desulfuromonas sp. TF | reverse complement strand
GGGGGCAAAAGCCGGTCCATCGGCGGGTGCTTTTCGCCATGAACGAGCTGGGAAACGACTACAACAAGCCCTACAAGAAATCCGCTCGCGTGGTCGGGGATGTCATCGGTAAATATCATCCCCACGGCGACACGGCCGTCTACGACACCATCGTGCGCATGGCCCAGAGCTTCTCGATGCGCTATCCGCTGGTCGACGGCCAGGGGAATTTCGGATCGATCGATGGCGACTCGGCGGCGGCCATGCGTTACACCGAGGTTCGCATGGACCGGCTGGCTCACGAGCTTCTGGCCGACATTGACAAGGAAACGGTCGATTTCGGTCCCAACTACGACGACTCCCTTCAGGAACCGCTGGTTCTTCCCTGCAAGTTTCCCAACCTGCTGGTCAACGGCTCGGAAGGGATCGCCGTCGGCATGGCCACCAAGATCCCGCCCCACAATCTCGGGGAAGTGATCGACGGGCTGATCGCCGTCATCAACAATCCGGCTCTTCACGAAGACGAGCTTCTGGAAATAATTCCGGGCCCCGACTTCCCCACCGCCGGCTTCATCCTCGGCCGGGAAGGAATCAACGAGGCCTATCGCACCGGGCGCGGAATCATTCAGATGCGAGCCAAGGCGATGGTCGAGAAGGACCGCCGCACCGGGCGCGAGGCCATTATCGTCAACGAAATTCCTTTTCAGGTGAACAAGGCCCGCCTGATCGAAAAGATTGCCGACCTGGTCAAGGACAAAAAGCTCGAAGGAATCTCCGATCTGCGGGACGAATCCGACCGCGAAGGGATGCGCATCGTGATCGAACTGAAGAGGGACACCATTCCCCAGGTGACCCTCAACCAGCTCTACAAGATGACCCAAATGCAGAGCTCCTTCGGCATCATCATGTTGGCCATCGTCTCCGGCCAGCCGCGGATCCTGGCGTTGAGGGAGGTGCTCGACAAGTTCATCGAGCACCGCAAGGAGATCGTCACCAGGCGCTGCATCTTCGAGCTGAAAAAGGCCGAGGCTCGGGCTCACATTCTCGAGGGGCTCAAGATCGCCCTGGAGAATCTCGACGAGGTCATACAGATCATCAAGGCGTCGGCCAACTCCCCGGAAGCCAAGGAACGGTTGATCGCCCGCTTCCTTTTTTCCGACATTCAGGCCCAGGCGATCCTCGATATGCGCCTGCACCGTCTCACCGGCCTGGAACGGGACAAGATCATCAGCGAATACAATGAGATCCTGGCGCTGATCAAACGTCTCAAGGAAATACTGGCCAGCGAGGTGGAAATCCTCAATATCATCAAGGGGGAACTGACAGAGATCCGGGACCGCTACGCCGACAAGCGACGCACCGAGATCATCGAGAAAAAAGGTGAACTCTCTCTTGAGGACCTGATCGTAGAAGAAGACATGGTGGTCACCGTCTCGCACAGCGGCTACATCAAACGCAACGCCGTCTCCCTCTACCGGGCCCAGCGCCGCGGAGGGAAGGGCAAAACCGGGATGCGCCCCAAGGAGGAGGATTTCGTCGAACTGCTCTTCATCGCATCCACCCATTCCTACATCCTGGTATTCACCGACATGGGGAAGGTCTACTGGCTCAAGGTCCATGAAATTCCCCAGGGCGGAAGGGCCTCGCGCGGCAAGGCCATCGTCAATCTGCTTCAGATCGGTTCCGACGAGAAGGTCACCTCGATTTTGGCGGTCAAGGATTTCGTCGAGGGCAGATATATTGTCACGGCTACCCGCAATGGCGTGATAAAGAAGACGGACCTGATGGCCTACTCCAATCCCCGGGCTGGGGGGATCATCGCCCTGACCATAGATGAGGGGGACTGTCTGGTCTCCACCCGTCTTACCGACGGGCACATGGATATCCTGCTCGCCAGTCGGGACGGAAAATCGATCCGTTTCCCCGAGAAGAACGTTCGGCCCATGGGGCGGACCTCCCGCGGAGTGCGGGGAATGATGCTGGAGGGGGATGACCGGATCATCGGCATGGAGGTGGTGACCGAGGCGACGGCCGCCACGCTGGTCACGATTACGGAAAACGGTTTCGGCAAGCGCACCTCCCTGGACGAATACCGGCTGCAGAGCCGGGGCGGCAAGGGAATCATCACAATCAAGACTTCCGAGCGCAACGGCAAGGTTGTCGATATAAAGCTGGTCGATGAAGAATCGGATCTGATGTTTATCACCGACCGGGGCAAGGTATTGCGAACCAGAGTCGGCGCCCTTTCGATCATCGGGCGCAACACCCAGGGGGTGCGGCTGATGGTTCTGGAGCCGACAGAGCGCATTGTGGCAGTGGCCAGGCTCGCCGAAAAGGATGAGGATCATGGAGATAGAGAAGCTGAAGAAGCAGATTTTGCGGGAGGAGATGAGGAGGCGGAGGAAGAATTCTAGCCGTCCCCGCACATGGATCTGCATCCTGCTTCTTCTCCTGCTGGCGTGCTCCGTCGGAGCTTATTACCTGGCCACTTTGGACCAGAGGCTGGAGGCGCGCTATATCAGGGGCGAGAAGATGGTGGGAGCGGGTGAATACGGGGAGGCCGTAGAGATCTTTCGCGGCATTCACCGGGGCCATGGCAAATTTCGTCTCGCTCCCCAGGCCCTCTTTCGTTCGGCCGAAGTGCTCAATCACTACCTGGAAAGGTATCATGAAGCCATCCTCGCCTATCTGATGGTGGAGAAGGATTACCCTGATACCGACCAAGCCCGCAAGGCCCAGGAGCAGGTCGCGGAAATATACAAAAACAGCCTGAGGGATTACGGCCGGGCCATCGTCGCCTACCAGAAGCTTCTCGACAGCGGTGCTCCGGATGGGGACCGCATTCAATACGAAGTGGCAGACAGTTATTTCCGGCTCAACAACTTTGAGCAGGCCCGCATCGAATTCGAGAGTCTGCTGAAAAATTACCCAGAAAGCCCCCTTGTTGCCGGGGTTCAGTACCGGATAGCCGTCGCCTATTCACTCGAAGGGTCGTCCGAAGAAGCAGAAGAGGCGTTTCGGGTTACAATTGAAAAATGGCCCGGAAGTCCCTACACCGCCGAGGCCAGGTTCGGTCTGGCGACGGTTCTGGAAGAGCGGGACGAACTGAAGGCCTCCCTTCAGATACTCGAGGAACTGAAGGGGACCTACCCCAATGCCGAAGCGCTGGCCAAAAAGACCGACCAGGTCAAAGAGCGGATAGGTAAAAAGAAACGCGCCATTTAACCCCAAGTGACGAGTGACAAGTGACAAGTGACAAGTTGGAAATCGGCGTCATAGGCGCCGGCAGCTGGGGAACCACCCTGGCCGACCTGCTGGCCAAAAAGGGTTTCACCGTCACCCTCTGGGCCTATGAGAAAGATCTTGTGGAGCGTATGGGACGCAGCCGGGAGAACGATCTCTATCTGCCCGGCGTAGCCCTGTCCGAAAACCTTTCTTTCACCTCCGATCTGACTGAGGCGGTGGCCTTCAAGAAAGTCCTGGTTCTGGTTCCCCCTTCCCAGCTCATGCGCCAAGTGATGTCCCGGGCGGTGCCGCACATCGCGCCGGATACGGTGCTGGTCTCCGCCTCCAAGGGAATCGAAAACGAAACTCTTCAGACCATGTCCGAAGTTCTCAATGACCTTCTGGCTCCAGACCTGAACCGTCGGCTGGCCTTTCTGTCCGGCCCCTCTTTTGCCAGGGAAGTCGCCGCAGGGATGCCGACTGCCGTCGTGGCCACTTCCGGCGATTCCGAAATCGCCCGCAAGGTGCAGGAGATATTCAGCACCGAGGTTTTCCGGGTTTATACGAACGACGACGTCATCGGGGTCGAACTGGGGGGAGCTCTTAAAAACGTTATCGCGCTTGCGGCAGGGGTTTCGGACGGCCTGGGTTTTGGATACAATACACGTGCCGCCCTGATCACACGGGGTTTGGCGGAAATGACCCGGATCGGGATGGCCATGGGCGCCAATCCGGCCACCTTCTCCGGACTGGCCGGTATGGGAGATCTGGTGCTGACCTGCACCGGCGACCTCTCCCGAAACAGAACCGTGGGAATGGAACTTGGGCGCGGGAGAAGCCTGGAGGAAATACTGGCGGGAATGAACATGGTCGCCGAAGGGGTTAAGACGACCCTCTCCACTTTTCAACTGGCGCAGAAACTACAGATAGAGGTTCCCATCGTCGAACAGATGTATCTTATCCTGTACCAGGGCAAAGAGGCCCGCCAGGCGGTTACCGACCTTATGCTCCGGGAGTTGAAGCCGGAAGGGGTCTGATCCCCAAGGAGAAAAATCATGTCGAGAACAGTCGTGTTCCTGTTTGCGTTCCTGATCCTGGCAGCGCCGGTTCTGGGCGAGGAGAATGTGGTCATCCAGACGAATTATGGAGAGATCAAGCTTGCGCTCAATGAGGAGAAGGCTCCCATCACCGTGAAAAACTTTCTGCACTATGTCGAAAACGGCTTTTATGAGGGAACGGTTTTTCACCGGGTCATCAAGGATTTCATGATCCAGGGCGGCGGATTCACCCCCGACCTGAAACAAAAGGAAAATCTCGCACCTATTAAGAATGAGGCGGACAACGGCCTGAAAAACGGGCGGGGAACGATCGCCATGGCCCGCACGAATGTGGTGGACAGCGCCACCAGTCAGTTCTTCATCAATCTGAAGGACAATGATTTCCTCAATCATGCGGGGAACGCGCCCCCAGCTTACGGATACGCCGTTTTCGGAAAGGTTGTGGAGGGGATGGACGTTGTCGACAGAATCGGTACCAGCCCCACCAGGAGGAGCGGTCCGTTCCAGGATCTGCCGGTGGAGACCGTGATCATAAAATCCGTCAGGAAGGTGGAAAAGTAACAGGATAAACGCACCGTCGCCTTGTCTGCAGCCAAGGCGGAGAAGGGCTCCCGTGACAACCACCCGCGTCATGACATATAACGTCCGGCGCTGCCGGGGACGGCACGGTGAAGTAGATCCCGACCGTACGCTGAGCGTCATCGGTGCAGGAGCGCCGGATATCGTGGCCCTTCAGGACATCACTGCCGATCAGCTCGCCTACCTGGCCAGGCGGCTCGGCATGAAAAGCTACGGCAGCCCCGGTGAGGGCGGCAACGCCTTTCTCTCCTATCACATGCTGAAGGGGATTCGGGAATACGAGCTGGGAGACGGAGGCTGCTGCCTGCAGGCCGATGCGGAATTTTCCGGAAAACGCCTGCACCTCTTCGATGTCCATCTGGCTTTTGCGCCCGGGCGGCGTCACAACCAGATCGCAGGCCTGCTGGGGCCCGATATCCTGGGCAACCGCAACCTGGTCTGCCCGACCCTGATTCTCGGTGATTTTGCCGACCTGCTGGGCTGGATGGGTAATGTAAGTCTCTCGTTGTCTCTTCGCAGGGCTCCCCGTCTTCTGTGGAACGCCACCTATCCGGCCCGTTTCCCTGTGCTGGGGCGGGATCGCGCCTATCTGCGAGGAGATCTGCGGGTGGTCGACTCACGGATTCTTCGTTCATCCCTGTCCCGCCAGGCCTCTTCTCACCTGCCCCTGGTTCTGACCGTTCAGGTCATCGATCCCCGCACCTATCTTCGGGTTGAAAAGCTAAGCCGCAGTCGCATGGAGATCGCTCCGGGATGAGGGCAAAACTCCCCCTAGGAGATCTTTCATGATCCGATCCGATATCAGGAAAAAATCCCTCAAGGTTCTGGATATCCTGGCGGCTACCCATTCGGATGCAGCCATCGCCCTGGAGTTCTCCAACCCGCTGGAACTTCTGGTGGCCACCATTCTCTCGGCCCAGTGCACCGACGTGCGGGTGAACCAGGTGACGCGGGACCTCTTCCGAAAATACCCCGACGCGCGAGCCTATGCCGAGGCGGACCTCTCCGAATTCGAGAACGACATCCGGTCCACGGGCTTTTACAGGAACAAGGCCCGGAACATCGTCGCCGCCGCCAGAACCATCCTCGAAGATCACGGAGGGAAGGTCCCCTCCTCCATGGAGGAGCTCACCGACCTTCCCGGGGTGGGGCGCAAGACGGCCAACGTGGTCCGGGGGAATGCCTTCGGGCTGCCGGGGATGGTGGTCGACACCCACGTCAAGCGGGTTTCCTTTCGCCTGGGGTGGACGGCGGAAAAGGATCCCGGAAAGATCGAAAGGGATCTTTCCACGCTCCTCCCGGAAGAGCGATGGACGGAGGCCAGCCACGTCCTGATCTTCCACGGACGACGGATCTGCAAGGCCCCGGTTCCCAGCTGCTCGGGGTGCCCGGTGCTGGAATATTGTCCAAGGGCGGGAGTGATGAAGTCGCGCTAGTGAGGAACGGAATGGGACGAAAGCTGTTGACATTAAAGATTCCGCTTCACCCGGGGGGCGAAAAGATTCTGGCTTGAGAAGGGGATGGTGCTGCCGAAGGGCGGCTGAAAGGATGATCAGGGAAAAAGAGCCGCAGCCCGGTCACCGGTGCTAAACGGGAGCCTCGCGCAATGGGTCTCCAGCGTCAAGTTACGCACCTGCAGCATAGTTCCCCTTTTTGGTAAAAAACCTTCGCACCCGAGGGGGTGCGTGAACCAAGATCCTGTATAAGCCAGCTTTTCTTTGACATGAACCGCCGTTGCGGGTACTTTAGGGCATTCTTACATTTTGGTATGCTCTGGAGGGTTTTGATGAGAGTGCTGGGGGCAAACCGTAGAGATTGATGGGACCGCTTGGCGCCGTGAGGTGCGGGCGGTTTTTTTTGTCTCACGCGAAGCCGCGAAGGAACACGAAGAAGGGGGACGTGACAATTCCGGTAGAGGTCGTCGAGATTCGCTATTTTTCTCAGCAGGATACAAACTTGAAGTCACAATTTGTGACCTCAAGTTCACCTACTGTTACCGCGGAAAAGGAGGGGAATATGGAAAAAGTGAAAATTGATCTGCTCCGCATCGAACGATCCATTCGCCTGATTCGTGGCGACAAGGTGATTCTCGATGAAGACCTGGCAGAGCTCTACGGCGTCGAAACCAAAATCTCGACAGGTTTCCTGCCGACTTCATGTTTCAGCTGACGAATCAAGAATTTAGTGACTTGAGGTTCCAATCTGGAACCTCAAGTCAGTGGGGTGGCAGGCGCACTCCGCCCTACGCCTTTTCCGAGCAGGGCGTTGCCATGCTCTCCAGCGTGCTGCACAGTCCGCGAGCTGTGCAGGTGAACACATCGGTCCCGGGTCTCGGGTCTAAGGTCCCGAGTTAAAAGCCCAAGAAATAGACCAGGAACTCGGGATTCGGAATTAGAGACTCTAGACTCGGGACCCGAGACCAGGGACTCGGGACTTTATACAAGGAGGGGGATTGTGAAAGGGGTAAAGCATTTCGAGGAGTTGGATGTCTGGCAGAGGGCGCGGGAGATGGCCGGAGAGATCTACGCCTGCTGCAGGGATGGGGATTTCGCTCGTGATTTCGGATTGAGGGATCAGATCCGTCGGGCAGCTGTGTCGGTCGTCTCGAATGTCGCCGAAGGGTTCGAGCGGGGCGGTGACCGTGAGTTCCGCCAATTCCTGGCATTGGCCAAGGGGTCGTGCGGGGAAGTCAGGGCTCAGCTCTATGTTGCGCTCGATCAAGGGTATCTCAATCAGGAGAAGTTTGACCGCGTCAGTGCGCTGACAGTCCAGATCGGCCGAATGCTTGGCGGGCTGATGAATTATCTGAAGGTGTCGGATTATAAAGGGCAAAAGTTCAAATAAACTTCTCGGTCCTGGGTCCCGGGTCAAAGGTCCAGGGTCGAAAAGCCAATGACTCAAGACTCGGGACCAGAAGTTTAACGGACTCGGGACCAGGGACCCGAGACTCGGGACCTTAGGTATGGCGCCGGAAGGCGCGGCGTATCTGTGACTCTTCTTTGCTGGTTTTGGGGGCAAAATGGGGGCTTTAAGCGCTGTGGAGTGGTTAAAAATCGCGCTTTGTTGTTTGAAAACGGACACATGGTTTGGTCCGACCCCAATAGGCCGCGGCTTTCCAGCGTCCTCAATAGCGAGCGCGCCGTGCAGGTGAACATCGCCATCATGCGAGCCTTTGTGCAGATGCGGGAGTTGGCCTCATCCAACCGTGAGTTTGGCGAGCAAGTTCGCCGAGCTGGAGCGCGGGTAGGGAAGCATGACGAGGCCATCCACACCCTCTTCGACGCCATCCGGAAGATGATGCGGCCGGAGGAGAAGGGTAAGAAGTCGATCGGGTTCAAGGTGGAGGAGGACGGCGCGGCGTATGTGTGACTCTTCTCTGCTGGTTTGGGGCCAAAAAGGGGGTTTTAAGCTCAGTGGAGGGGTGATAAACTACTCTTTCTTGTATAAATACCGATGCTTGGCTTGGGCCGCCCCCGGCAACACCCAAGGCTCAATAGAAAAATAGAAAGGAACGTCCCTTCGGCCGTCTTTGAAAGGCATTTCGGATAAAAAAAGAGATTTATCCGCCTTTATCGGAAGTGATCAGATTTTATCCGCGTGAAAATAAGGTGTTTGGGGACTACCTGCGTAGAACTCGAAAGGGGAGGGGGAGACGATATCAACGGAGAACCCATGAGTGATCTATTTGCCAGTATCAAACGCGGGCTCGAAGAGGCTGTCGCGCACCAAAACGGGGAGAAAACCGTCTTTTCACTCCGGAAAAGGTCGATGTCAAACAGGTCCGGGAGCGGACCGGCCTGACCCAGGAGCAGTTCGCGGCTGGTTCTCCTCAACGCGGTCGCGAAGGGCCCGGGTACTGTTTTGTGGATATTGACGGGGAAAAGAGAATAGCAGAATTCGCCCCCTTGTTCGTCCACCAAAGATGACCCGAATAACCGCGCTAATTTGTTCAAGAGATAACAGATATATATGGCGATACCAATAATCGATTTATTTGCTGGCCCGGGCGGGCTGGGTGAAGGCTTCAGCCAAGTTGGATGGCGCGAAGGGAATCCTTTCTTCCGGATCGGCCTTTCAGTTGAAAAAGAAACTTTTGCGCATCGTACTCTTCGACTCAGAAGTTTTGTACGGAAATTCCCCTATGATAAAATCCCGGAAGAATATTTTCAATTTTTAAAAGAGGGTAGACCCCCTGAGGCTCTTTTTTCACTAAAAAAATTTTCAGAGCAGGCTCGAACTGCAGAAAATGAAGCTTGGAATGAGACTCTTCGTAATGACGATGATTTCAATACGGCTCTTGATGTACGAGTCCGTATGGCTCTTCGGGGTAATGAGAATTGGGTACTTATTGGAGGGCCTCCCTGCCAGGCCTATTCCGTCGTTGGTCGTTCCAGAAATAAGGGCGAAAAAGATTATGTTCCGGAAAAGGACGACCGCCATTATCTGTACCAGGAATATTTGCGGATTGTAGGTGTCCACAATCCGGCAATTTTTGTCATGGAAAACGTTAAGGGACTGCTTTCGTCCAAGGTTAACGGCAGTGCAGTTTTCAAGCAGATCCTGCAAGATCTTCGAGCCCCTTTAAATGGCCATGGTTGCAGATACCGAATCTTCTCACTTGCTATAGCCCCCCATTCTTATGATGAGCCGGAATTTGTGGACAAGGATTTTGTAATTGAGTCTGAAAAGTATGGCATTCCTCAGACCAGGCATCGGGTTATTCTTCTCGGGGTCAGAGAAGACATTTGCCAAAAAGGTGTCAGGCCCTCCGTTTTAACTGAAGAAAAAAGAATCAGTCTTTATAAGATTCTTACTCTTCCAGAATTACGGAGTGGAATTTCCAGGGGTAAATATAATGAGAGTGACTGGATGCAGGCTGTTAAAAGGTTCCCAGTAAACAAATTGAGACAAGAGATAGAGCGCTTGTCGGATCGCTGGACGATGGAGAATATCCGGGATGCCTTAGGTGGTCTGAGGGTTCCATCAAGTGATATGGGTGGTAACTTTGTGGATAAGCCGCCATCCTCAATAAAAGCTGAACACCTGAGGGTCTGGTATGAAGATGAACGTATTAAAGGAGTTTTCAACCATTCAGCAAGAACGCACATGGAGTCCGATCTTCACCGATATTTATATGCATCCAGTTTTGCCAAGGCAAAGGGAAGGTCTCCAAGAATGGAAGAGTTTCCTGAGCTTTTAAAGCCAGCACACAAAAACAGAGACTCCGGTGATTTTGATGACCGGTTTAGAGTCCAGGTGACTGGAAAACCTGCGACTACAGTGACCTGCCATATATCAAAGGATGGACATTATTTTATCCACCCTGACCCCTCGCAATGTAGAAGCCTGACGGTCAGAGAAGCAGCAAGAATTCAGACTTTTCCAGATAATTACTTTTTTTGCGGCAACAGGACAGAGCAGTATATCCAAGTAGGTAATGCGGTTCCGCCATTGTTGGCGAACAAGATAGCATTGATTGTAAAGAAAATGCTGATAGAGGCTTTTGGCGACTGTGGTTGATCGAATCACTAAAGAACGTCGCAGTTGGAACATGTCGAGAATCCGCTCCAAGGATACATCGCCTGAAAAACTAGTGCGATCTTTTTTGCATCGGGCAGGTTTTCGCTTCAGACTTCATGTAAATAAGCTTCCTGGCAGTCCAGATATTGTGCTTCCGAGGCATTGGACTGCCATTTTTGTTCATGGGTGCTTCTGGCATCGTCATGAGGGATGCAAGTTCGCATATTCTCCAAAGTCGCGGCGGGAGTTTTGGGAAGCGAAATTTCAGGCGAACGTGAAACGGGATGCCGTCGTCAGGCAACAGCTTGAGGACCTTGGCTGGAACGTAGGGATCGTTTGGGAATGCCAAACCAAAGATGAGCGGACACTGGTTCAATGCATTGAATCCATTCTGCCATTATGCAAGTGAAGGGTACGGAGGTATTACTTGAAAGAATGGCTCATGTCCGAAGACTTTGAGGACTGTCCGCCACGGGCTGAGGCAATGATCCACTCCCTGAGGGCCTTTGGTTACGATCTGGGTATGGCCATCGCCGATCTGATCGACAACAGCATTTTTGCCGGAGCTTCGAACATATGGCTCAGTTATGACTGGAATCACGGCGATCCATGGGTGGCCCTGCTTGATGATGGCAGGGGCATGTCCGAGGCCAGACTGGTTGAGGCAATGCGGCTGGGAACCCAGAGTCCACTCGAGGAGAGAGATAAGACTGACTTGGGAAGATTCGGGCTGGGCCTTAAGACGGCATCTTTTTCACAATGTAAGTTGCTGACAGTACGGACTAGACAGGCAGGAGGAGCACCCTCGACCAGATATTGGGATCTCGACCATGTGGAGCGGACCAAAATGTGGCAACTCGGGCGGAACCCTCCAGCGAACATTCGTGAACTTTTGCGCCCGCTCGACGATCTTGAGCATGGGACCATCGTCGTTTGGAAGGCACTTGATCGGATCGTGGATCACAGCATTACGGATCGGCATGATCCGAGAGATGCGTTTCTGGGTCGTTTCTTGGCCGTTAAGACATACTTAGAAATGGTTTTTCATCGTTATCTGGAGAAACGTCCCAAACGGATCAAAATTAAGATCGGCATTAGTGAATGCAGTGCGTGGGACCCTTTTCTGCTTAGAAACAATTTTACCCGTGAACTTTCCAGCGAGAGACATGAAGACAACCGGGTCAAGGTCGTTCCCTATGTCCTTCCGCATGTCTCGAATAGATCTGTTCAGGAGAATGAACAGGGTGGTGGAATCAAAGGGTGGAACGCTCAGCAGGGGTTCTATGTCTATCGAAATGACAGAATGATCGTCTCGGGGGGGTATCTTGATCTGGACCTCAAGCCCGAGGAGCATTACAAGCTGGCTCGTATAAGTATCGACATCACCAACGACATGGATCATGAATGGTCAATTGATGTCCGCAAGGCCGTGGCTTCACCACCCGACCGTCTTCGAAACGAGCTGCTGCGAATTGCAAGAGCGACACGTCAGAAAGCATCCGAAATCTACAGAGCCCGTACTGGTGCACGAAGAAGGGGTGCCACAGCAAGAGCGACGAATGATGTCTGGCTCAAACGTGAAGCGGACGGAAAGATTACCTACAGGGTGAACAGCAGCAACCCCGTACTGGTTAAACTTCTGGAGGAGATCGACGCCCCGCGTGGGTGGGCGAAGAAACTCTTTCATGTTCTTGAATCTACCGTCCCGCATCGACTCATCATTATGGATGGGATTGAAAACGAAGACTGCCATGTTGATCTTCCGGAAACTCTTCATGCGCCACCCCCGGGGCTCATGGACTACTGCAGGGAGATCTACCTGGACAAGCTGCGCGAGGGCAGGTCACATGAAGAGGCGGTCGATATTGTCTGCAGTATCGAACCATTTGATGTCCACCCAAGCTATCGTGCAACCCTTGATTCTTTTGCGGAGGGAAGAAACTGATGGAGCAGATCTACGAGGAAATCATCAAACTCTCATTTGCCTATTTTGAAAGCAGACCGGTTACTCCCGAGACGATCTGGGACTACATCGCACGAGCCAAGGGCTTCTATCCGGAGCACTCACTCGACGAAAAGAGACTCTTCAACGCCCTTGAAACAGTTCATGCTCCAACCATTTCCGATGATGCCAGAATTCTGGAAGATTCGGAGGGCCACGAGGACTGGTTCAATCCCGACACGCACCTGCCTCTCAAACGGGACTTCAAGTGGCATTTCTGGGACCACTATCAGCAGTATCTGCTGCTCAGGAAAAGATGGCCGAAGAACATCGTCAAGAGCATGGACCGATTTTCGAGTCTGGTCCTCTCAAGGATCGAGGATCCGCTGCGAGCGGGGTACTGGGATCGACGTGGGATGGTCGTCGGCAATGTCCAATCGGGAAAGACGGCGAACTATACAGCCCTGATTACAAAGGCTGCGGACGCCGGATACAAGCTCTTTGTCGTGCTGGCCGGTGTGCACAACAGCCTCCGAAGCCAGACCCAGGAAAGGCTCAACGAAGAATTCCTGGGTTATGATCTCGAAGTCATTCAACGGATCACCGGCCAAGAACGCCGTATAGGCGTTCGCAGAATGTTCAACGATCATAGGACTGTGAATACGCTTACCAGCTCCGCGGACTGTGGCGATTTCAGTCGTGTTGTCGCAAATCAGGCCGGCATCATCCCTTCCACGACGGGCGACCCGATCATTCTTGTAGTAAAGAAGAATGTGTCCATCCTCCGGAACCTCATCGAGTGGGCCACCAGCCTAGCTAGACCGGACAGCAGCGGCCATCGTGTCGTTCAGGACATCCCGCTGCTTCTTATCGATGATGAGTGTGACTTCGCTTCAGTGAACACCCGCGAACCGGTGAGGGATGAATTCCATAACATCATCGAAGACTGGGACCCGACCCGCACCAATCTGCTCATCAGGCAGCTGCTGTCGAGCTTTGCAAAGAGCAACTATATCGGCTATACGGCCACGCCCTTTGCCAACATTTTCATTCACAAAGATGATCCACATCCGATTTACGGCGACGATCTCTTCCCGAAGCATTTTCTCGTCAGTCTTCCCCAGCCTGACAACTATGTCGGCCCGGAGAAGCTTTTCGGCCTAAGGGGCGACCCGGATGTTGGCATTGCCGCGCTCGAGCCTCTCCCACTCCTGCGCGACGTCGACGATACCGAAACGGTCATTCCCGGAAGTCACAAGTCCCACTTGGTCATAAATGAATTGCCGGAATCACTCATAAGGGCGATCAAATCCTTTCTTCTGGTCTGCTCGGCGAGGAGACTGCGTGCTACAGGCACACCGCACAATTCCATGCTTATTCATGTGACACGATTTACCGGTGTTCAATCACGGGTGAGGGATCTCGTAGAGTCGGAGCTTTCCAGACTTTCGGGGCGAATCATGAGCGGCACCGATTCGCTGGACGACTTCAGGGATCTTTGGGAGGAGGATTTCATTCCGACGAGTGTCGAGATGAAGAGAAGAGATTTCAAAGACGCTCGGATTCATGACTGGTCCGAGATCCGCCCCGTTCTCTTCGACGTGATCCGCTCTCTGAAGCTTAAGGGTATCAACGGTGAAATCGGAGATACGCTCGACTACCGTCAGTCGGAACTCAACGCAAGGCAGAGGGTTGAACGGGGCGAGACAGTCCCTTGGGCGGAGTCGGGTGCGACCATCATCGCAATCGGCGGGGACAAACTCTCTCGTGGCCTGACTCTTGACGGCCTTTCCGTCTCCTACTATCTGCGTGCGGCCAGGATGTATGATACCCTCATGCAGATGGGCAGATGGTTCGGTTACCGTGACGGCTACAATGATCTCTGTCGGATCTACACCACGGAAGAGCTTATGCGCTGGTATCAGCACATCGCTCTGGCCAATCGTGAACTCAGGAACGAGTTCGACTACATGGAGGCCATCGGCAGTTCGCCCGAAAAGTTCGGCCTCAAGGTTCGAAAGCACCCTGGACGTCTCGCCATAACAGCCGCTGGCAAGGCTAGGGCAACAGAGAGGATGCAGATCACTTTTGCAGGCCGATGTCTGCGTACGATTGTTTTTGATCCCAGATTTTCAGCGCCCAACATGGAGGCGCTGGAAGGGCTAATCGAGGAAATCGGGCGGGAGCCTGACCGGGAGATAATTCCAGAGAAGCCTCGCTTTTACTGGACGAATGTGCCACCGCAGTTGGTCACGAAGTTTATGCGAAGCTATGTGACCCAGGAAGACGAGAAGCGGGTTGTCGATCCGGCCCGCATTGCCGACTATATCGACCGACAGACCGCCCGGAATGAGTTGACGGACTGGCACGTCGTTCTGGTCTCCAATTCAAATCCAATCCACAGGTTTCCGGTTGGTAAATATGAGATCGGCGCCGTTCTGCGCAAACCCCTCAGGAGAGTGGAGGAGCGTCTCATCTCCATAGGTACTCTGACAAGCCCCATGGATGAATACATCGATATGGAGAAGGACGAATATGAAAGGGTAAGGAAGCTGTATGAACGCCTCAAGATTGAGGACGAGGACGACAAGACGAGATTCGCAGCTTTCGCCCGATTGGAGAGACCTAAAGAACGCGGCCTGCTGCTGATCTACTTTCCCGCCTGTGACGATGATGTCGAGGGAGGGGCCTTCCGTTACGGACTTGATGGGAAAGAGGTTGTGGGCTTCGCGGTTAGTTTCCCGGGGAGTGATACCGCCGAGCCCATCGAATATGTGGTTAACTCGGTCTATGCGGACGGGGAGGATGCCGCGTGACTGGGGGCATGCAGGACCGACTTGTTGAGATCTGGAGGGATCTGGCTGTGCACCCGGAGGGCAACCTGTCCTTTACGGGGCGCAGATACCGTCGGCTGGATCTGGAGAGGGAGAGTGGATTCCGACTCAGCTGTCTCTTCCCTGCACAATTCTGGGAGCTTCTGGTCGAGGTTCCTCCCGATGGTGCCGGTGGTGAGATCCAGTTCCCACAGTGGCAGGGCATGGCCTTTGAATTGCTTTTCCTGGATGTCCCGGCCAAGGGGTCAAAGCACATATCATTGCGACTGGATGATAAGGACCTCCAAGATGTCTTCGTGACGGTATGCGCCGATCTGGCGGCCGAGCTTCAGGAACTGGTTGGCCCGGATCAGCGACAGAAAACACTTGCAGACTTTCTCGACAGGTGGTCTCGGTTCTTTGATAAACAGGGCTGGCTCGGACTTTCAAAAGCAAGTCAAAGAGGTTTGTATGGAGAGCTCTGGTTTCTTCGTCGGCTTCTCGACTCCGGTTTGCCACCATCACATGTCATCGGGGCATGGAAGGGATGCGAGAGGGCCTACCATGACTTCGAAATGTCGGGGAAGATTGTGGAGGTCAAAACGACGCTTTCCAAGGAACCCAAGAGAGTCCGCATCAGTAATGAAAGGCAGCTCGATGACAGAGGCCTTGAGTCTCTGCATCTTCTGGTTCTGTCGCTTGTGAGTTCCCTAGGAGGTGGGGAGTCCCTCCCCGGGATCATTGAAGAGCTGCGAAAGAGATTCGTTTACTCCCCTGGCTGCCGGAGACGGTTCAATCATGCACTCGGTGAGGCGGGATACCTTGAGGTGCATGCGGGTCAGTATGTTTCAACGTACGAAGTGAGAAGTGTGGAATTCTTCCAGGTCAAAGAGGGGTTCCCGAGGATTCTCGAACTACCTTCAGGTACCGGGGACCTGAGCTATTCGCTGATCATCGCGGCGATTTCCGCCTTTGCGTCCGATATGGATGAATTTCTAAAGCAGCTTGCCGGGAGAGCTTGATGGCGGACTCTGACCTCAGAGAGTACTACCGCAGTTTCTTAGAGGACATCCAGGCGTCGGCCCATGCGGCTGAAGCCCTTCGGGAGGACATCTTTGTCTCAAAAATGGGTGAGCTTCTTGAGGACTACGGGGAAATCGAATCGTTTGTTCCCTGCCCCTACCGTGGCAGGGGTATCAAGGTGGATGGATACTGCTTTGACGAGGAGTTCAGGGATATCACACTTCTTGTCTCCTGCTTCCTCGATGAACCCAATCACGAAAGAATCAAGGTCAATGACAGTACTGTCGACGACCATTTTGGCAGGCTTTCCAGATTCTTTGAGAAGAGCCTTAAAGGGTTACACAAGACCATCGATGTCTCGGATGAGGCTCATGACCTGGCAAAGTTGATTCATGAATGCCGAGATGACATCAGGAATGTGAAGCTGATTCTGGTGACCAATGGTGTTGCGAAGAAGCGCCCCGCCGAAGTGAGAGAGCACGACGGTGTGGATATCACCAACATCATCTGGGATTTGGAGAGGGCCCATCATTTTCAGAAGACGGGTGAAAGAGAGAGGATAACTATTGATTTCCAGGAGCAGTGCGGAGGAGCATTGCCGTGTACCGTTCTGGTACAGAACGGGAAGTATTCTACCTATCTTGCCTTCATCCCGGGACAGGCATTGGCCGACATGTATTCGCTGTGGGGGGTTCGCCTGCTCGACATGAATGTCCGGGTTTTTCTTACTGCCAAGGGAAAGGTCAATATGGGCATCCGGGAAACCATTCGCAAAGAGCCGGAAATGTTCTGTGCCTACAACAATGGGCTGACCGTCTTTGCCCGCAGCATTGAGACGATCGAGTCCGGAAATGGCGGCACGAGTCTGCTCCGCGTGGAAGACTTCCAAATCGTTAACGGCGGCCAGACAACCGCCTCTCTGTATCATACGCAGAAACAGTACAAGAGCGATCTCTCCGATGTCCGAGTTCAGATGAAACTGACTGTCGTTCATGACGAATCCCTGATAGATGAACTGGTTCCCCGAATCAGCGAATATTCCAATACCCAGAACAAGGTACAGTCGGCCGATCTTGCGGCGAATCAGGCTCCTCATCCGGAAATTCAGGCGATATCCAAGGCGATACCCTCCCCCGACCCGACAGGAGGATCACGGCTGACCTACTGGTTCTATGAACGTGCCAGGGGCAGCTATGAGGAATACCGGAACCTGACAGCCAGAACGCCTGCGCGGAAGAGGGAGTTTGATGCACTGAGACCCAAGGCGCAGAAGTTTGACAAAATCCGGTTCGGAAAGGTGTGGAACTCATATCTTCAGCTTCCGCATGTAGTCAGTCTTGGATCACAGAAGAACTTTGCCCGGTTCAATGAGTGGCTTCGTGGACAGAAGGATGAGGACTGGTCCGCCTTTTTCAGAAAGACTATTGCACTGCTGATCCTCTGGCGCGAAATGGAGAAGACGGTGCGCCGACTCAAGTACCCGGGGCATCACCACCTGATTGTTACCTATTCGTTGGCTTGGTTGTTCCATCTGACAAAGTCAAGAATCCATCTTGGTAAGATATGGGACACGCAGAGTATTGATCAGGCCATCCTCGATTTTCTTGAGGTCATTTCAGGAATCGTCAACGAGCATATACGCGATACCCAATCGAACATTGGTGAATATGCCAAGAAGGAAGAGTGCTGGTCGAAGCTCAAAGAGAAGAATCTAAAGGTGCCTGATAATGTGTCGGACAGCTACATTGAGCAAACTGGAGTGACAATTCACAGGCCGGACCTACCTGCCGAGAAAGAGGATATCGAGTTCTGCATGCAGAAGGGTGGTGTCCCTTGGTTCCAACTGGCAAGATGGCTCAAGGAAAGGGATTTCCTTACTGGAAAGGCACGAAGTCAGTGTGTAAACATGGGCAAGGCGATCAAGAGTGGGCGCGAGCCCAGCCCCCAACTAAGCCGTCCCTGCAGAAAGGCTTGGGAAGAGGCAGAGATTCGTGGCTGGGTCTGGGAGGAGTGATCTCTGCTTTCCAGAACCGTATAGGGATAGAAAATCCCAGGGGGACGCTGGTAAGTTATGTAAGTTATTCACCATCCCCCCCTTCAGCTCGGCTCTTACCTGCTCGACCACCAGGCAGACCGCAACGTGACTCCGGCCGGTCAGCCTACTCAGCATCGACTCCATTATTTGGGGTCCGGCGTCCAAGATAGCAAGAGCAGCCTTTGTCGGGGTTCGCGGGACAGGTCCGGAGTCGCGGGGATAGGTGTGGTAATTCCTCTTTTGTAACAGATAGTCGCAACCATATTTTCCCCTGAATCAAGAGCCCATGCAGAACCTCCTCCCCAAACTCACCCGCCTCAAAATCGACCGCTCCCGAGGCGCCGCCCCTCACAAACCCCTTCTCCTCCTCTGCCTCCTCGACCAAGGTCCAAAGTCCCGGGTCCAAGGCTTGCCGGCCATAGCCGAAAAGCGACGGCTGGTCCAAGGGCCAAAATCCAGGGGGCCTGGCGCCCCCCCCCTGAACGAAATTTACCGTTGGCATTTCAGGTGGTTGGCTGGTATAGTCTGTGCCGTGGGGAATTGTTTTAGTGAATGACTCCGGCAGTTTCAGGATATCTCATGACCGCCAACGATCTGAAAGGGAAAAGCTCCCGGGAAAAGCTCCCGGGTCAGGCTTGACATTCGGAGATTCGCAACCTGGTGTTTTTGGGTAAAGTAAGAGGCGTTTTCGGATCGGGGGGGCAAGCGGGTCAGGCCTGAAAGACTGCAATTTGGAAATGGCGGGCTGGTGCGTTAACTCACTCCCTCACCCGCTTACCCGCCACCTTGTACACCGCCAGATTCTCCCGCTTTCCCACCGCCACGACGATGACCACCACCCGGCTGGCGTCCACCTGATAGACCAGCCGATAGCCGGCATTTTTCAGCTTGATCTTATAGCAGTCGGCCATTCCCTTGAGCCGGGCCGATTCGACACACGGCCGGACCAGGCGCTCGGCAAGCTTCTTCTTAAACTGTTCACGGATCGCCCCATCGAGCTTCTTCCACTCCTTCAGGGCCGATTCCTTGAATTCGAGGCTATAGCTCATCGAGGGAAACCGGAACAGACGGTTCACCCTCCCGCTCTTTGACGACGCGGGAGAGCTCGTAGTCTTCGAGCTTTTCCATGAGGGCCTCGAAAGCCTCGGCGGGGACGAGATAGGCGCTGGGTTTGTTGTGGTTCAGGATAGCGACGGGGGTCCCCTCGGCTTCATGGATGATCCGGGAAGGGTTTTTCTTCAGGTCGCTGATGCTGACTGAGGCGCGGGCATATAGTCTTTCCATTTTGAGACCTCTTTTGTGTGCTGTTTTTAGCTCTAAATATAGCTCATGTTTTTGGAGATGGCAAGAGGCTCCTCGGAGCGGTTGGAATGATAGTGGGGACGTCCCTTGCTATTTTTCTAAGTGGGGAAAGCATTGATCGGAGTCTCGCCGGCGCAAGTCCGGAATTCCTCTTCCGTAACAGATTGTTGCAACCATATTTTTCTCTGAATCAAGATCGAACCTCCGCCCCAAACTCTCCCGCCTCAAAATCGACCGCTCCCGAGGCGCCGCCCCTCACAAACCCCTTCTCCTCCTCTGCCTCCTCGAATTCGCAGAAAACGGTCCAAGGTCCCTGGTCTTGGTCCTCAGTCCAAGTCACGTGGGACGGACCGGATGCCGACCTCATCCCCCTGAACGAAGTTTCCCGTTGGCCTTTTAGGGAGTTGCCGGTATAGTTCGGGGAGAGGAAGATGACCTTCCAGAGGGAGTGGGAAGATGACACTGTCCAAGAGGGAAAAAGAGACGCTGATCGTCAATTTCGCCGGCAAAGGGGAAGTCCTGTACGCGGCGTAAGGGTTTTCAGATTAGAGAGCGGAAAAAAGGGGTCAAGTCTTTGCTTGACTCATCCATGAAAATCCCTGCCAAAAACAGGCTTACAGGCCTGTTTTTGGCATCTGAGAATCACTTGCCTCCCGTTCTTTTACTGGAGATCGAGCTTGAAGAAATCCCTGGCCTGGAGCTTTTTCTCATCCAGGGCATATCGGGAAGGAGCTGTTCCCGGAGCGAAAACCTCGATGTATACATCGCCGCCATCCTCGGGGGCGAGAAGTCCGGTCAAGGGATCGATGGGGCGAAACTCTATGGAGTCGGGGACGGAAAAATCCGCCGGCTCCATACCCTTGACCGCCTCCTGCATGAAATCCATCCAGGCCGGAGCCGCGGCCAGAGAACCGGTTTCATTTTTCCCCAGCGGGCGCTCCTGATCATAGCCGACCCAGGAGACGGCAACCAACTGGGGCACAAAGCCGGCAAACCAGGCATCTTTGAGATCGTTGGTGGTCCCTGTCTTTCCGGCCACGGGCCGGTGGAGTGCTTTGGCCCGCCAACCGGTGCCATTGCGAACCACGCTCTCCATGAGATTGGTAATCAGGTAGGCGGTTTCGGGAGAGATGACGCGCTGCGGCGACTGTCGAATAAGGCGCTGTCCTTCCCTGGGACCTTCCGGGAAGTCGGCGGTGTCCAGGGACTCCAGCACCATGCCGTCGCGATCGACGATGCGGGTGATATAAGTCGGAGTCACCCGCACGCCGCCTGAGGCGAAAACGGTATAAGCGGTGGCCAGCTCCAGGGGGGTGAGGGCGGAGGAGCCCAGAGCGAGGGTAAGGTCCCTGGCCAGGGGAGATTCAATGCCGAGCTTGCGGATGTAATTGGCCGCGTATCTGACCCCGATATCCTCCAGAATTTTGATGGTTATTACATTGTGCGATTTGGTCAGGGCGGTGCGGACGGAAGTGGGACCGTAGAACCTTTCTGAATAGTTTTTCGGCTTCCACTGGGTCTCCTCTCCCGAATCGGAGGTCTCCTCATAGATCAGGGGTGTATCGAGGATGACCGTAGCCGGGGTATAACCCTTATCCAGAGCCGCGGCATAGATGAGAGGCTTGATCGCCGATCCTGGAAGCCGGCGTGCCTGGATAGCCCGGTTGAACTGGCTTTCGTTGAAATCATAGCCTCCCACCATGGCCCTGACCTGGCCGGAGCGAGGATCGAGGGCGAGCAGGGCGCCCTGGGCTTCGGGGTGCTGTTCAAGGGAGAGGAGCAGGGCGCCGTCCTCCAGCCGATCCTCCACCCTGACCTGAAGGAGGGAGCCGACGGGAAGATCGGTACTGCTCTTCAGGGCGTTGCCCGACGCTGCCCGGTCGGCGGATACCACCCGAAGGGGAGCGGCCCAATGCCCCTTGTCGATGGGGAGGCGACCACTGAAGGAGCCGATGCGGACAATGAGTTCCTTACCCGATCCGCCGGACAGGACCCCTTGGATAACGCTCCCCGTTTCAGGAGTTTCTCCCCCTAGAATTTCACCCTGTTCGGAAAGAAAAGCGTCGACCTCCGTGGACGACAGGACTCGTTCAGGCCCCCGATAACCCTGGCGCTTGTCATGGTCGCGGAGGTTTTTCCGGACGGCTTCCTGGGCCGCCTGCTGCATGGTGAGATTCATGGTGGTGTGCACTTGCAGGCCCCCGGTGTAGAGGACCTCCTCGCCGTAGGTCTGCTCCAGGTAGCGGCGCACCTGCTCAGTGAAATAGGCGGCTTCGGTGATATGGGTGTTCACCCGGGGAAGAATGGTCAACTCCTCCGCGAAGGCGGCTTCGGCCTCATCCCGGACAATATATCCTTCTTCCACCATTCGTCCGAGGACGTACTTCTGGCGCTCTTTGGCCCGGTCAAGGTATCGGTAGGGTGAATAGCGACTGGGAGCCCGGGGCAGTCCGGCCAGGATGGAGCATTCGGCCAGGGTGAGATCCTCGACATCCTTGGCGAAATAGTTCTCCGACGCCGCCTGCACGCCGTAGGCCCCATGCCCCAGATAGATCTGGTTGAGATAGAGGTAGAGAATCTCCTCTTTGGAGAGCTTTTTTTCCATGCGCCTGGCCAGGATGGCTTCCTTGAACTTGCGGGAGAACTTCTTCTCGGGAGTGAGGAGCAGACTCTTGGCTACCTGCTGGGTGATCGTGCTTCCTCCCTGAACGATTCCGCCAGCCTTCAGATTCTTGAGAGCGGCCCGGAGAATGGATGTCAGATCGATTCCCTGATGTTCGAAGAAGTTGGAATCCTCGGCAGCGACGAAGGCCTGGACGAGCTGGCGGGGCATGCGGGAGACGGGTACGACGATACGCCGTTCTTTATAGAACTCCGCGATGACCTGCCCATCGTCACTGTAGACATGGGAGATGATCGGCGGACGGTAATCCGCCAGCGTGTCGACGCGGGGGAGCGAGCTGGCGACATAAAAATATGCGCCCGCGAGAGCGGCAATGCCCGTCACCAGCAGAGCGGTTCCGATGTAAAGAGAAAGGCGCAGAAACTTCAGTGCGGTCATGGGTAGTATAAGTTCTCCATTTATCGATGAAAACGTAATTATTAGCACAAGAGGCGGCTCCGGGCAACCGCTTTTGCCGTTTGCCTGACCCTCCCCCTGTGCTATAGTTGATGGCGTCGCAAAAAATCCGCCCTGCGGCGTTACGGCGTTTTTTCAGGACCTCGACATACCGATGTATGCTTTCGCCCCTGAAAAACCACCAAGCCTTGTAGGACGAAATTTTTGCTTAGCCATCCTCTGAGTTTTTGAGAAAGCATCATAGTTGAACGGAACATTTTCATCCAGGGAGGCACGACGCGGCATGAAACGCCTTATACCACTTTTCCTGACAGCCATTGCCTGTGGGTGTGCCATGTTCGGCTCGTGGAAAGCCATCCCGCCGCCGGGAGGGTGCGACCAGTGCCATGTCAAACAGATCAGCGCGGACTGGCAGGTATCCTATAAGCCGGTGACATTGACCGAGGAGACGGGCAAGGAAGCCTGGCAGAAACCGGAGTCGGTCCTGCCGCCGGAAACGTCTCCCCTGGAGCAGAAAAAGATCACCGAGCAGCGGTGCTTCCGCTGTCACAAGAGTCCGGACAAGACACATACGGAATACAAAGGCAGTTATCATCATTAACGAGTCTCTCCCCGGCCGCAACAGAGGCCCTTCCCCCGTCGGGGGGAAGGGTTTTTTGCCATGGAGGGGAAAGGGCGGAAGGAGCTGCCATGATTCGCCATACAAAGATCGTCGCCACCGTCGGGCCGGCCTGCGACTCGGAGGAGGGTCTGCTGGCCCTGATGGAAGCCGGGGCTGATGTCTTTCGCCTGAACTTCTCCCACGGAGACCAGTCGAGCAAAGCCGCCATCATTCGCCGCATCCGGGAGTTGTCCCGGCGCCGTCAGCAGGCGGTCGCCATTCTAGGCGATCTGCAGGGACCGAAGATCCGTGCCGGCCTGATGAAGGGAGGTGCTCTGGAGCTCATTGCCGGAGAAGAGGTCGTGATTACCGTAAGGGATGTACTGGGGGAGGGAAACATCATCCCCACCATCTACAGGGAGCTGCCCCGAGACGTGGTGCTCGGGGATCGCATCCTGCTTGATGATGGCCTGATGGAGCTTGAAGTCCTGGGTGTTACCGGAGAAGATGTGCGATGCCGGGTCCGGGTCGGTGGAATACTCAAGGACCGCAAAGGAATCAATCTTCCGGGGGTAAAGGTTTCGGCCCCCGCCCTCACGGAGAAGGACCGGGAAGACCTGCGCTTCTGCGTGGCGGAGGAGGTCGATTACGTCGCACTGTCCTTTGTGCGAAGCGCGGACGACGTGTTGAAGCTGAAAGACCTTCTCTATCGTGAGAAGTCGGACATTCACGTGATCGCCAAGATCGAGAAGCCCGAGGCCGTGACAGATTTCGACGCTATCCTCAAGGCTTCCGACGGCATCATGGTGGCCCGGGGAGATCTCGGGGTGGAGATGAAGCCGGAGAAGGTTCCCCTGATTCAGAAAATGATCATCCGCAAGTGCAACGAGGCGGGCAAACCGGTCATCACGGCGACCCAGATGCTGGAGAGCATGGTTTCCAATCCCCGCCCGACCCGGGCGGAAACCTCGGATGTGGCCAATGCCATTCTCGACGGCACCGATGCGATCATGCTCTCGGCGGAAACGGCATCCGGGAAGTATCCGGTGGAGGCGGTTTCGCTGATGGTCCATGTGGCCCGCGATGTCGAAGGAGATCCTTTCCTGAACATGCAGGTCTTCCATCCCATTTCGGAGACTCGCGGTTATCGAAGCATGCCCGAGGCCATCGGCCGGGCAGCCTGCGGAGTGGCTGAAAACGTGGGCGCGGCGGGCATCCTCGCTTTCACCCAGACCGGCAGCACCGCGGCTCTAGTGGCCAAATGCCGGCCGGCCATCCCTATTTACGCCGTCACACCCTCCCAGGCGGTCAGGCGGCGGCTCGCCCTTTATGCCGGAGTGCGATCTATCCGGGTCGATATCAAGGGGGATACGGAAGCCCAGATCCGTTCCGTGGAGGAGGCGGTCCTGGCGGCCGGCGTCATGCGGAAGGGGGAGGTGGCGGTCATCACCATGGGAAGTCCCGTTTCCGCACCCGGAACGACCAATCTGCTGAAGGTTCATCGTCTGGGGACGGGCCTCTATTTTGAGGTTCACTAAATCCAGGTAAAAGGCCAGAGGTTAAGGCCAAAGGTAGGTTTTCTGATGTCTAAAAAAGCGGTGGTTCTCTACAGCGGCGGGCTCGATTCCACCACCTGTATGGCGATGGCACGGGCCGATGGCTTTGCACCCCATGCCATGAGCTTTGCCTACGGGCAGCGCCATAGCGTGGAACTGGACAAAGCCGTCGAGTACGCTCCCCGGATCGGGGCGGTGGAACACCAGCTGGTGGAGGTGGACCTGCGCCGGATCGGCGGCAGTGCGCTGACCTCCGATATCGCGGTGCCCAGGGGGCGGGCCATCGATGACACCATCCCGGTGACGTACGTTCCGGCCCGCAACACGATCTTTCTCTCCTTCGCCCTGGGGTGGGCCGAGGTACTGGGCGCCTTCGACATCTATATCGGGGTAAACGCCCTCGACTACTCGGGCTATCCCGACTGCCGGCCGGAGTACATCGCGGCCTTCGAGGCCATGGCCAACCTCGCCACCAAAGCGGCGGTGGAGGGGCGGGGGCGTTACCGCATTCACACTCCGCTGATCAGTCTCACGAAAGGTGAAATCATTCGGCGCGGACTCGACCTGGGGGTCGATTACGCCCTGACTCACTCCTGCTACGATCCGTCTCCGGAGGGGCTGGCCTGCGGCGAGTGCGACTCCTGCGTGCTGCGTCTCAAAGGGTTCGCCGAGGTCGGAGTGAAGGACCCTGTGAAGTACGTGAGGGGTGAGGCGTGAGGAGAAAAAGTCTGATATCCAAGGTCCCATACTTAATCGTCAGGAAACATGATGAAGAAGGATGACAACGCGTCCCGCGTCCCGCGTCCCGCGTCACCGGGCGGCGAAGCCGCCCCCATGCCCGACATGCAGAAATCCCCGGATACCCGCAACATCGCCATCGATAAAGTCGGGGTGAAGGATATCCGCTACCCCATCGTAGTGCTGGACAAGAGCAAGGTCCGGCAGCACACGGTGGCCCGGATCAATATGTATGTGGATCTGCCCCATCATTTCAAGGGGACCCACATGAGCCGCTTCATCGAGATACTCAACCAGTACCATGGCGAGATCAGCATCGAGAGCCTCGATACCATCCTGCTGGAGATGAAGGAGCGTCTGGAGGCATCCTGCTCCCATCTGGAGCTTGAGTTTCCCTATTTCATCGAAAAGGAAGCCCCGGCCTCGAGGGCCAAAGGCCTGATGGAATACCAGTGCCGGATGGTCGGCACCCTCGGAGAGAAGACCGATTTCATCCTTGGAGTGACGGTTCCGGTTACCTCCCTCTGCCCCTGCTCCCGGGAGATCAGCGCCCGCGGCGCCCACAACCAGCGCAGCGCCATTCATGTTCAGATCCGCTACCGCGGACACGTCTGGCTCGAAGACCTGATCAACTGGATTGAGTCCTGCGGCAGCGCTCCCGTCTATTCACTGCTCAAGCGCGAGGACGAGAAGGCGGTGACGGAGCAGGCGTACGACAATCCGATGTTCGTCGAGGACATGGTGAGGGCGGTGACGGAACAGTTGCGGTCCCGGCCTGAGATCCTCTGGTTTCGGGTGGAGTGCGAGAATTTCGAGTCGATCCACAATCATTCCGCCTATGCCGAGGTGGAGCGAAACAATGTTGAGGGCTGTGGATAAGTCTGTGGAAACGGTGGATAAGCTGTCGTCCGGGCGGGGTTTGGATGGGATGGCCGTGGGGGTTTTCGCCAAGGAGCCGGTCGCGGGGAGGGTTAAAACACGACTTTGTCCCCCACTGACCCCCGCCCAGGCGGCGCAGCTCTACCGGATCTCGTTGCTGGAGACCGTATCGGTCATGTCCGACGCGGGGTTTGATCCGGTCGTTTTTTATGCCGGCGATGAGGCGTTTTTCAGGCGCACCTTTCCGAGAACGCGGCTGGTTCCCCAAGGGGAGGGAAACCTTGGAGAGCGCATGGAGAGGGCCCTTGAGCTCCTTCTCGGCGAGTGTGCAGCCGCGGTCCTCATCGGTTCCGACAGTCCCGACCTTCCCCCCTCTCATGTAAAGGAAGCCTTCGCTGCCCTGGCGGAGGCCGATTTCGTCACGGCCCCGTCGCGGGACGGCGGCTACGTGCTGGTAGGCGAACGGCGGCATCACCCGGAGCTGTTCCGAAATATCCCCTGGAGCACGGATGCCGTTCTCGAGACCACCCGCCGGCGGGCTGTCGAGGAGTCGGTAAATTACGGCGAGGTCGGCGGATGGGACGATGTCGACGATCTCGTCTCTTTGACGCGCCTGCTGCTGCGCTCCCCGTCTACGGCCACCTCACGCTTCGCCAGGAAAATTCTTTTCCCCCACTCTTTCTAAGGACCCGCCTCCTCCTCCAACAGAATCCTGCGGGGGGCAAGATCCAGAAGCCGGCTGTACAGGGTTTCTCCCAGATCGTCCTCCACCAGGTGCACCCAGCCGCCGATATGAACAAGGTGCCGTTCCGGACGGGCAACCAGGCGGTGGCGGATTTCCTGGGCCATGTGCCGATCCCGCGTGCCGATGCCCTCCACGCCCCGGCGCTTCTTGAGAAAATCCCGACGAACCGCTTTTCCGGGATCTCTTAGAACCAGAGCTCTGGCGATCCGACTGCTTTCGGCGGCAGGGGGACCTCCTGTTTCGGGAAGGTTCACCAGGACCCGGATATTGGGATAGGTGATGAGGTCGGATTCCACTTTTTTCAGCTTGATGGCGGAAATTTCCGACAGATCGATCAGGCTCAGGGGGATCCCGGCCTCTTCGGCATATTCCGAGGCAGCCTGGTACTCAAAAGGTAGCGCCAGCAAGCTTCGGATGTCTTCGATGGCGGGATGGTTCCGCAAATGAGACCTCTCCCGTCCCAGCTCGGCGGCGAGCCGGTCCAGGATGCGTTCCAGGCGAAGCAATTTCGATTGCCCGTGGATTCTCCGGTAGCGGAGTGCCAGGGGACTCATCTCCAGGGTGATCTCGAGCGGGCGCAGCTGGGCGAGGAGTCGCCGCAGCTTGACGGTGCCCTCCCGATCGCGGTGGACGGTGCCTATGAGGGTCAGGATGGGCATTCCATTTGCTTTCGATCATCGATCGATCAGATTGTTGATGGGATTCCGGATAGACTAGCAAGGGTTCATCCGGAAAACGCCGGCTGTCCACTGACGAGTTTCTGATAATTAGCGCACCACGGTCGCCCCATACCCCCCCTTTTTCAAGAGGTCCAGAATTTCCCGGATATGCTCTGGTCCCCGGGTTTCCAGCTCGAGGTGTACCTCGGCCCGGCCCAGGTGGAGGCCGGCGGAACGGCGGTCGTGGCTGACATGGAAGATGTTTGCCCCCTCTCCGGCCAGCATGGACGCCAGTTTTGCCAGAGAGCCCGGAGCATCGAGAAGTTCCACTTTTACCTTCAGAAAGCGCCCCTCGGCCACCATTCCCCGTTCCACGACCCTGGCAATGGTCTGGACGTCGATATTGCCGCCGGAGAGAAGACAGACGGTTCGGCCGAGGGGGCTGGTCCCTCGCCCATAGAGGAGGGCGGCAAGGCTTACCGCCCCTGCCCCTTCCACCACCAGTTTTCCCTTTTCCATCAGACTGACAATAGCCTGGGCGATCTCCTCCTCTTCGACCGTGACGATATCGTCGACCAGTTTTTCAATAATGGGAAAGGTCTCCTCCCCAAGCCGTTTGACCACGATGCCGTCGGCGAGGGAGCGAGCCGCCGTGAGAGTCACCAGGGATCCTTTGCGCCGCGACAGCAGGGCGCACGGGGCGCCGGCCGCCTCCACTCCGACGATGCGGATGCGTGGATTGATCCCTTTGGCGGCCGTGGCGACTCCGGCGATCAGTCCCCCTCCGCCGATGGGGACCAGCAGAGTGTCGGCATCGGGAAGATCCTCCAGAATTTCCAGGCCGACGGTCCCCTGTCCGGCCATGATGAGGGGATGGTCGAAAGCCGGAACGTAGACCATCCCTTTTTCCCGTTCCAGTTCCCGGGCCCGCTCGGCGGCATCGTCGAAGGCGGCGCCATGCAGCGTCACCTCGGCTCCGTAATCCCGGGTGGCCAGGATTTTGGCCAGCGGTGTGTTCTCCGGCATGACGACCAGGGCGGGGATATTCATCTGGCGGGCGGCAAGGGCTACCCCCTGGGCATGATTGCCTGCAGAAGCAGTAATCACGCCTGACTGGAGGGACTCCGGCGGATGATGAGCCAGGAAGTTAAGAGCGCCGCGAACCTTGAAGGAGCCGGTGCGCTGGAGGTTTTCGCATTTGAAATACAGGGGATGGCCCAGCCGCTCCGAAAAGTAGTGGGAGTGGATCAGCTCCGTCCGGCGGATTCGCCCGTTCAGAATGACGGCAGCGTCGCGGATGGCGGAAAGCTTGAGCATCTAACCCCCTAAAGTGATTTTCTTTTTAAGAATAACGCATTGCCGCCCCGTGACAACCGGCGGCGCTTTTAGGCGTTCTGATTCACCTGTTAATATTGATGCCGGAGCCGAAAGCGAACCCGACCGCCGGGCGGCATGGATTTCGCATTTTTTCTCCGTGGTATGAAGGAAGGTCAGGGCGGAAACGATTGTTTTCGGCCCCTCTCTCAGGAGGCATCGTGACCGATCTGGAATATGTGGAACAATCTTTGTTCCTCCCTTCCGGCAAAGAGCGAATGGAGGCTTTTCTCGAAGACGAACGCCTGCGGTCGATCCTGCCCGAGGTCTACCGTCTGGAAGATGTTCCCCAGCCTCCCGACTACCACCCGGAAGGGGATGCGCTCATCCATTCCCTGCTGACGGTGCGCCACCTGCCGGAAGATCCGGACCGGCGGCTGGCCTGGGCCGCCCTGCTCCACGATGTCGGAAAGGCTCTCGTCACCCGGGAGATCGATGGAAGGATCCGGGCCTTCGGCCATGACCGGGAGGGAGCAAAGCTAGCGGCGAAAATCCTGAACCGCCTTGGAATGGAAGAGCGGACGGCGGCGGATGTGGAGTGGCTGATCCGCAATCACATGTTCGCCCTCTCCTGGCAGATCGAGGAGGAAGAGAAGCTCACCCGGCGTCAGTGGCGGTTCATCGAGGATCGCCGATTTCCTCTTCTTCTGGATCTCATGGAGATCGATTCCCTGGCCGCGGGGGGAAATCCGGTAAAACTGGAGCAGGTCGATTTTTACCGAGAGGCCCGTTCCCTGCTCGGGTGAAGCGCCCTCCTTTCGGGTTAAAATTCCGTTAGGACGTTGACTTGCAAGAGGGGATGGCCGATAATCACCGTCTGTAAACCCAATCAATCTGTGGAGGCGCAGTTTTGGAACTCATTCTCGGCGCCGGACCGGTGGTCAAGCTGGTCCTGCTGGTCCTCGTGTATTTTTCGGTGGTCTCCTGGGCCATCATCTTTTTAAAGTTCAGGGTGATCCATCGGGCCACTCGCGACTCGGAGAAATTTCTCGATTTCTTCTGGGCAAAAAAGCGCTTTGACCTGATCGGGGAGGGACTGAAGGATTACCCCTACTCCCCTCTGGTGGTTCTTTTCCGGGAGGGGTACAAGGAGCTGATCAAGGTTCAGGGGCGGCGCTCCGGGGAGCAGGAACACAAGGGGGTTTCCGCCGACCTGGGCGGAGCGGAGAATGTCGGCCGAGCTCTGCGCCGGGCCACCACACTGGAGATTCATCGCCTGGAAAAATTCCTCACCTTTCTTGCCACCACCGGTTCGACAGCCCCATTCATCGGCCTCTTCGGGACGGTCTGGGGGATCATGGACGCCTTTCACGGCATCGGCAAGACCGGCAGCGCCTCCCTCGCCGTGGTGGCGCCGGGCATCTCCGAAGCCCTGGTGGCCACCGCCATCGGCCTGGTGGCGGCAATCCCGGCGGTGGTCGCCTATAATCACTTCGTCAACAAGGTGAATGTCCTGAGCGGGGAGATGGACAACTTCAGCCAGGAGTTTCTAAATATCGTCGAGCGTTCGGTGCGGAGGGGCTGAAATGGAAGTCGGTCAGCGTGAGAGCCGCACCCGAAGCACCCTTTCTCAGATCAACGTCACTCCCTTCGTCGACGTCATGCTGGTGCTGCTGATCATCTTCATGGTGACCGCGCCGATGATGGAGAAGGGTCTCGACGTCAACCTGCCGGAAGTGGAGAATGCGCCGGATCTCGCCGCGACCAAGGAGCCGCTCATCGTGACGGTGCAGAAAGACGGAACCATTGCCGTCGGCGGGTCGCGGGTGAACAGCGCGGCCAAGCTCACCCCGGTGCTGCGGCAGATCCTCGAGAGCAGGCAGGAGAAGGAGGTCTTTCTCGAGGCCGACCGGGATGTTCCCTACGGCCGCGTCGTGCAGGCCATGGCGGCAATCCGCGAAGCGGGCGTGCAGAAGCTGGGGATGGTCGCCCAGGAACCACAAAGGTAATTCCGGACCGAATCGATGACCCGCAACCGTTTCACCCGACAGCAGACAGGGCTTCATCCCGATCCCCGAATGGGGCGCATGCTTTTCGTCTCTCTGGGGGTCCACCTGGCGGTTTTCCTCCTTTTCTCCGGCGTTCTGATGCCCCGTTTCAAGCGGGACGTGCGTCCCGTCTACCATGTCAACCTGGTCAACCTGCCGGTGAAAGACCCACAGGCCGGCCGGCCCGACGCCCGGCCGGAAGCGCCCAAACCGAAGCCGGAGCCGAAAAAACCGGAACCGGTCAAGGTCGCCCCGCCCGAACCGGCGCCGAAAAAACCGGAAACGGTCAAGGTGCCCCCTCCGAAGCCGGAGCCCAAGAAGCCCGCTCCAAAGGTGGTCAAGCCGGCGGATAAGGCGCCGCCGGTGAAAAAAGAGCCGGTGGCGAAACCACAGCCCCGGGAGAGTTATGAAGATACTCTTTCGGCCATCGACAAGCTGAAGAGAAAGAAAGAAATCGAAGATCTGCAAAAAAGCCTGGCGGCCCTCACCCAAAAGGATGCGCGCCAGGCCGCACCGGTCACAGCTCCGGCAGGAATGCCGGAAGGAAAGGGGACGGAGGCGGGTCCCTCCTATGATGCGTGGCTGCAGGAGTACCTGAAACAGGCCTGGACCCTTTCCAGGTACCAGGTATCCCGCCCGGACCTCGAGGCTGTGGTGACCCTGGTCTTCGATGCCAGAGGAAATCTCATCGACTACCGCTTCATCGAAAAGTCCGAAGAGGAGCGCTTCAATGATTCCGTACGCCGTGCCGTTCTTCAGTTAAAGAAACTGCCGACGGAGCCGGGCGAACGGATGGAGAAAAAAATTGTCTTCAATCTTAAAGATCTCCTGGAGTAAGGCGATGTTTCGCATCCTGATAACCGTGTTTCTTCTGTTGCTTCCGACCCTGCCTGCGGCGGCCGCCCAGATCGAGGTAAGCGCCCCCGGCCAGCAGGCCATCCCCCTGGCCCTGAACCGCTTTCTCCCCCTTCAGGGGGCGGTGGATCAGAAGGTGGCCGCGGAGGTGGATCAGGTGCTAAAAGCCGACCTCGATCTTTCCGGTCTGTTCCGCCTCCTCGATCCGCGGGCCTATCTCTCCGACGCCGAAAAGTTGGGCCTCACCAGCACCGCCATCGATTTTGCCCAGTGGCGGCTTCTGGGCGCCGAAGCCCTCATCAAAGGAGCCTACACGGTTGAGGGGGACACCCTGACGCTGGAAGCCCGTCTCTATGATACCGTGGGACGGCGCCTTCTCACCGGACGGCGTTACGTGGGCAAGGTCGAGGACGTGCGGCGCATGGCTCACTCCTTCGCCGACCAGGTTCTCAAAAGCCTCACAGGCGAGTCCGGCCCCTTCAACACCCGCATCGCCTATATATCCACCAGCACGGGGCATAAGGAGCTCTACCTTGCGGAAGTGGACGGCCATAATCCCATCCGGATAACCAACCATCGTTCCATCGTCCTCAATCCCGACTTTTCTCCGGTGGGCAAGGAACTGATCTTTACCTCCTACAAGGAGGGGAATCCCGACCTCTACCGCAAGGAGATTTATTCGGGCCAGGAAGCGCGCCTTTCCCATCAGAAGGGGCTCAACATTTCCGGCCGCTATCGGCCGGACGGCCGCGAGCTGGCCCTGACCCTGTCGAAGGACGGAAACTCAGAACTTTATCTGATCGGGACGGACGGCAGGCTGCACAAGAGGCTCACCGATAACTGGGGGATCGATGTCGATGCCAGCTGGAGTCCCCGGGAAGACGAAATCGTCTTCGTCTCCGACCGTCAGGGCAACCCTCATCTTTTCATCGTCAACACTCTCGACGGCGCCGTTCGCCGCTTGACCAATACGGGAAAATACAATGCCACCCCCGCCTGGAGTCCGAAGGGGGACCGCATCGTCTTCAGCCGTCTGGAGGGAAACATCTTCGACATCTACACCATCCGGCCGGACGGCACCGACGAGCGCCGCCTCACTTTTGGCCCCGGCAACAAGGAACATCCCCGCTGGAGTCCCGACGGCCGCTTTCTCGTCTACTCCTCGGATGAGACGGGAAACAAGGCGATTTATATCATGCGCGTCGACGGCAGCGGGTCACGGCGAATTTCTCCTCCCGGCGGGGATTCCAGGCACCCTGCCTGGTCGGGGCAATGGTAAAACGGTTGTTTTTTGTTTCTCTTCCTGTATAATTTAGCTTTATTTTTCGGTGTTTGAGCAGTCCAGATACACTGGAGATTGTTTTTTTTCCTAGAAAGGAGCGGAACACAATGAACAAAAAGAGTATCCTGCAGTTGGTTCTTCTGGTAACCCTTGCCACTCTGCTGGCTGTGGGCTGCGCCAAGAAACCGGCCCCCCCGGTGGAAGAAGAGGCTCCGATGGTCACCAAAATGCCTGAGCAGGAGGTGAGCGGCATTCAGGAGCGGGAGTTGACGGAAGCGGAGATCCGCGAACGGGAAGCCCAGGCGAGGGCTGCAGCGGAAGCGGCAGCGAGGGAGGAAGCTGCTCGAACCGGGATTCAGCGCATCTTCTTTGATTTCGATCAGTATGTCCTGACGTCCCAGGCCCGGGATATCCTGGCCGGCAATGCCGCCTACCTCAAGGCAAACCCCGAGGTCAGCGTGCGGATCGAAGGACACTGCGACGAGCGGGGTTCGGACGAATACAACCTCGCCCTTGGCGAGCGGCGCGCACAGTCCGCCCAAAAATACCTCATCTCCCTGGGCATCGATTCGAGCCGCCTCGATGTCATCTCCTATGGGGAGGAAAAACCCCTCGATCCGGGCAACAACGAAGAGGCCTGGGCCAAGAACCGGCGGGCCGAATTCGTCGTTACACGCTAAATCATCATGAAAGCAGAGGCCGCGACAACGCGGCCTCTCGTTTTTAGTCGGAGGCTGACGACCGTGGATGGATGGAAAAGAGTAATTCCGGTGCTTGTTCTGGTGGGGAGCGTTGCCGGCTGCATCCCGACCCAGCGCGATCTGCGCATGGAGCAGGATCTGGAGGAAATGAAGCGGCGGCTGGCCCAGTCGGAACGAAGCGTGGTGACACTGCGGCAGGACCGCTCGGACACAACCAGTGAGCGTCTTGAACTCCTGGCAAAGCAGCAGGCGGAAATTCAGGCGGGGCTCGACACCCTCAGGGTCGAGGCCCAGTCGGTCAACGGACGGCTTGAAGACATGGCGCAGATGAACGCCCGGCTTCGCGAAGATCTCTCCCTGGTGCAGGATGATCTGAGCCTCAAGGTCTCGGCTCTGGAAGAAAGGCTCAGCAGGTTGGAGGAAGCCCAGGCGACCCGGCCCGTTTCACCGGCGGCAACCCCAGAAGCGCTGTATCATCAGGGGTTGGAGTTGATTCAGAAAGAGGGGGCATTCAATCGGGGGCGTGAGCAGATGGAGACTTTTCTCAAACGCTACCCCGGTCACGAACTTGCGGTCAATGCCACGTACTGGGTCGGGGAGGCCTATTTCGGAGAAAAGAAATACGAAAACGCTATCCTGCAGTTCCAGGAAGTGGTGCAGAAGCATGGAAGTCATCCCAAGGCGGCCGCTGCTCTGCTGAAGCAGGGACTGGCTTTCAAGGCCCTTGGAGATGATAAAAACGCCCGGGTGATTTTGCAGCAGGTGGTGGAAAGGTTCCCGAAGACCGAAGAAGCGAAAAAGGCCAGCGAACGGCTTGGGGAGTGGAAAGAGCCTTCCTGAAAAACAATCAAACAGATATGGATCGATATTCGGGCGGCCTTCGGGCCGCCTGTTTTTTTTACTTAAACTTCGTCCAAGCGACGGAAGGTGGCCAGAACGTCATTCTGGTTGAGAATACCCAGCAGGCGGTCGGGGGTCTCGGGATCAATGACAGGAAAATAGCTGATGTCCCGGTTGAGCTGTAGGATCTTCAGAACTTCCCGCAGGGGCATATCCGGTGCAAGTGCATGATGGGTGGCAGTGGCCAGGTCGCCGGCGACAACGAGGGGAGCGAGCGACGGCTCAAAGAGTAGATTGCGGATCTCGGTGTAGTTGATCATTCCGAGGAAGCGCTCCTCCTTGTCGACCACGGGAAAGCGGTCGTAGCGGCTGTGGGCGATCAGGCGCAGCAGTTCATTGTAGGGGGTGTCGTTGCGTATGGTCTCCACATTCTGGCGCATGACGTGACGCACCAGAATATCTCCAGGATCCTCCATTTTGTGGCCCATCGGAATGCCGAGAGACGAGCGGAAATGCTGGGCGATGCTGTGGAGCCCCTCCAGTGCCCCTTGAGGAGCCCGTTTCTGCAGGAGGGAAAGGATGGGGACTTCGCCGGCGCGTACCAGTCCGTGCCTGACCGCCAGCGGCCCGATCAGCTCGAAGACGACGACCGAGCCGAGGACCACCGTTTCCAGGAGACGGCCCCCCTCGGGCCAGTGCCGCGACAGGCTGCCGGCCAGTCCGATGGCTACCCCCGCCTGGGCCAGCAGGGCCAGGCCCACGTAGTTTTTCTCCCTGCTTCCGAAGGCTCCCAGACGGGCGCCGATCAGGGCGCCGAGCCACTTGCCGAGAGTGCGGGCCAGAACGTAGGCGACGCCGAGCAGACCGATATGACTGAGGGTTTCGATATGGAGGTTGGCCCCCGCGAGGACGAAAAACGCCACGTAGAGGATGTAGTCGACCTGGCGCAGGGACTGGGTCAGCAGGTGCCACCGGGGTGAGCTGTTGGACAGGACCACGCCGAGGGCGAGACTGGCCAGGAGGTGGTCGATCCCGAGGAACCGGCACAGGGCCGTGCTTGCAGCCACCCCTCCAAGGAGCAGGAGCTTCTGCTCGCTCGGAAGCTCCAGGTTCTGGGCCCAGACCGACATGGCGAAGCCGATGAGACCTCCGATCACGATGGGGCCGGTCATGTGGAAAAGAAGCACCGGGAGACCTTCCCCCGGAACGATCAGGAAGTGGGCGATCACCGCGTAGCCGAGGACGGCGACCAGGTTGTTGATCCCTACCAGGGTCAGGACCATGCCGGTGACCGGACCCTCGGCCTCGTACTCGCGGATGACCATGAGGGTGGCGGCCGGTGCGGTGGCGACGGCGATGATCCCGAGAAAAAGAGCGAACCAGAGGGACGTCTGCCAGAGGGAGAGAGCGGCAACCGTCTTGTGCAGGACGGTCAGGTTGACGACCAGGGCGGCGGCGGCGACCAGGATGAAGGTCAGGCCGATTTCACTCAGGGAGAAGAGTGCGATGCGGTGCCGCCAGCGGCGCAGGTGGTCGATCTGAAACAGGCCGCCGATGTTCATCAGGATCAGGGCCAGCGCGACGTCGGAGACGATCTGCAGCTCGCGGAGCGCTTCCGTCCTGAGCAGGGAAGGAAGACCAAGGAGATCGGCCAGAGAGGGGCCGGCGGCCAGTCCCGTGATGAGGTACCCCGTCACCCGGGGAATGCGGCAGAGGGCGGCCAGGCGCCCACCGGCCAGTGCGCCGATGAAAATGATGGCGAGAGCGCTGAGGATGGAGACGATGTCGATGGTCATGTTGGGCCCGTGAGGAACCGGATGAAGCGGAATGGAATTCAATGGCTCTCGCCGATTTTTTCAGGCGGGGAAACAGCCGCATCGAATGAGAAGGTTACCACAAGAGCTGTCCCGTAAAAAGAAGATATCGCCCCTCCCGGCGCAGGCGGACGGTGAGACCCGGAGGAGCCCGTCGATAGATGTTGACCGGCCCCGGTTCTTTTGTCATATTTCCCGAAACGTTCTGTATTCAACCAGTTGAACCTCCGGTGGAAAAGATCATGGACAGCCTGACTCCGCGCGAAATAACCGTGATGTTCACGGCTCTCGGTACGCTTCTTTTCTCGGCACGGTTGCTCGGGGAGATCGCCAGGCGCTGCAACCTGCCGTCGGTGCTGGGAGAGATCATGGCCGGGATTCTCCTGGGGCCTACGGTCCTGGGCACCCTGGCGCCTGCGCTGAGTCAGAATCTTTTTCCTTCCCGGGGAGGAGGAGCTCTTGTCCTTGACGGTCTGACCACCCTGGCGATCGTTCTGTTTCTGCTGGTGGCCGGAATTGAAATCGACCTGCGCACGGTGTGGCGGCAGGGGCGGGCGGCGATCTGCGTGGCACTGGTCGGGATGTTCCTCCCTTTTTCCCTAGGCTTTGCCGCCGCCTGGTACGCTCCGGGGTTGATGGGTTACGAGGCCGGGACCGACCACCTGATCTTCTCCCTCTTCATGGCAACGGCCCTGTCGATTTCGGCCCTGCCGATCATCGCCAAGATCCTGATGGATCTGAATCTCTATCGGAGCGATCTGGGCGTGACGGTCGTCGCCGCCGCGGTCTTCAACGACCTGATCGGATGGCTTGTCTTCGCCATGATCCTGGGGTTGGCGGGGGCCGAACACGGACACAGCATGGCGATCGGCCACACCGTATGGTTGACCATCACTTTTACCGTCGCCATGCTCACCATCGTTCCATGGGTCATCCACCGGATCCTCCTCTGGATCCAGGCTTACGCCAGCTGGCCGGGCGGGGTCCTGGGCTTCGCCCTCTCCATGGCCCTGTTTGCCGCCGCCTTTACCGAATGGCTCGGTATCCATGCCATCTTCGGCTCTTTTCTGGCCGGCGTGGCCCTCGGTCAGTCGAGCCAGTTGAGGGAGCGGACAAGGACCACGATCGACCAGTTCGTATCCTTCTTCTTCGCTCCCCTCTTCTTTGCCAGCATCGGCCTGCGGGTCAACTTCGCCGCTAACTTCGATCTCTCTCTCACCCTGACCGTTCTCGGGCTTGCCCTCTTCGGAAAGGTGACGGGGAGCGCCCTGGGGGGGCGGCTCGGAGGCCTCCCCTGGCGGGAAGCATGGGGAGCCGGATTCGGTATGGGGGCCCAGGGGACAATGGGGATCATCCTCGGCGTGCTCGCGCTGCAGTTCGGCTTTATCGGCCAGGAGGTCTTCGTCTCCCTCGTAGTGATGGCTCTCGTCACCTCCCTGATAAGCGGCCCCATGCTGCAAAAAATTCTTCGATTGAAGAAGCCGCGCAAATTCACCGACTACCTCCAGCCACAGGGTTTTATCCGCCGCCTCGATGGCGCCGATTCCCGGGAGGTGATCCGGGAGCTTTCCCAGGTGATTGCACCACTGGCCGGACTTGATGCCGGAGAGGTCTGCAACGCCGTCCTTGCCCGCGAAAAGATCATGGCCACGGGGATCGGCCACGGGGTGGCTGTACCTCACGCCCGATTCCGGGATCTGGCTGAGCCGCTGGTGGGAATCGGTTTTTCCGACACCGGTGTCGATTTCGATGCGCCGGACGAAACAGCTGCCCGAATCATCTGCCTGATCCTGACCCCGCCCCATGACAATGGAGCCCAGTTGGAGATTCTGGCCGACATTGCCGCCACTTTCAAGAATGAGGGCCTCAGGGAAAAGGCTTTCCACCTCACCAGCTACACCGAGCTTCTCGCCCTGGTAAAAAGCGGAAAAGACGCCTAGGAGGGTGTCGGACTATACGGGCCGAAGCGTATAGTCCGACACCCTCCTAGTCCGGCAGACGATATCGCTGCAGCGCGGAACGGTTTGAATTCAGGGTTTGCGACGGCCGAGAAAGATGCCCAGAAAGAGCAGGGGAATTCCCAGCAGGAAGAAATAGATACCTGTCCGGAAGAGAATCCGGTTGTCGGTGATCGCACCGCCGAGTTCCAGGGCGAAGCCACTGAACAGACAGACCAGGGCCAGATTTTTCAAGGTTCGGCCGTATCGGGGAAAGGAAGATGGGGTCATAAAGGGCTCCTGCGGCGGCAAAAAGGATCTGCTTCGGTAAGAAAACCACAGGTCGGCCAAAAGGTCAAAGGCTGATGGCGTCTGCTTAGCCATTCTCCGCGTTTTTTGCGAAGGCATCAAAGGACTTCCAACGCATTGCATCTTCGATATCGGCCAATCAATTAGTGTCCCGATTGGTGTCCGGCGCATGGGTGGGGATCAGCTTTTTTAGGGGTTTTTATTCAGCGCAGGCACTGAAACAGGCCCATGCACCAGAGGCAACTGCCGCAGGGCTGGGCATTGACATGGCAGTCCTGTTCGAACTCCTCGGTCTGCACGTAGTCGCAGGGCGCCAGGGTACAGCTGGAGCAATAGGGATAATCATACTCCAGAACGCTTTCCCGGAAGGAACGGAATTCCAAGTTATTCCATATCTCCAGGATCCCCCTCTCGGCCAGGCTGCCGAAGATCTTCGGCTTGACGATCTGGTTCCAACCGCCGGCAAAGCAGTTGTAGCGGTGCCAGAGAAAATAGCACGGATGAACTCCTCCATCCCACGAAATGAAGGCCCCGCCGTCCTCGACGAAGTGACAATGCCTGTCCGCTTGAGGAACGATTTCGGGAAGCCGGAGATCGACTCCCGCCTCCTCGGCCGCTTCGCGGGCCTCTTCAAAGACTGAGGCGACCTCCTCGAGCCAGGAACGGTCCATCTGCAGAAGCTTTTTCAAATCGAAGGAGATGCCGCGCTCCCCGGCCTCCGTTTTCATCTGCTCGACGAACCCGATGATCCGCTGCTCCTCGTTGTTTTTGGCGTATTTGAAAATGACATCGAAGTATCGGGTCAGGTCGACGCCCGCTTCGGCCGCCTTTTTCTTCCACGTCTCGAAAAGCTCGATGGAGGCTCCGCTGCAGGAACCGTAGGCCGCCTGGCCGGAATGTTTTTCGTCATAGGGCAGAAGATGGGTGACGATGGCGAAATCCACTCCACGGCGAGCCGCCCAGCGCATCGCCTCTGGCAGTTCATGCAGATTGTCCCGCATCAGGACAAACTCCACTCCTGCCCGTATCTTTGGCCGGCCGCTTTTATTTGCGGCAATTTCCAGCGCCGAAAGGGCTCTCTCCACAGAGAGCAGCTCCCCTCCCTCCCGGACTTTTCTAAAGGTATCGGCGGAGACGGAGTCGAGGGAGAGGCAGATGCGGTCGAGGCCCGCCTCCGCAAGGCTGAGAGCCCGGCTTTCGTTCAGAAGAAGAGCGTTGCTCTGGAAGCCGATCCATCCCTGGTCGGGCATGCGCCTTCTTGCCCGGTGAATGAATTCCTCCAGGTGCGGATGAAGCAGGGGTTCGCCCACTCCATTCAGAACGAGGGCCTCCAGGTTCGGCAGGGCCGGCTCCAATCGGGAAAAGGTTTCCGGCGTCAGATCTCCGTCCTTGACGCCGCTGTCCCGGGTCTGCTTGACGCACATGAAGCAGCTCAGGTTGCAGCGGGAGGTTGTTTCGACGAAGAGCTTGGAAGGATATTCCCGAAGCGCGGGAGTGTCGCTGGGGTTCTGTAAGAGATTACGCTGGCGGTTCTTCACACCTTGCTCCTGTTTCGAAAATTGGGGTTAGACGCAAAGAAATCAAAACAATTATAGTCAGCTTTTTGGTCGCGCCTTTGCAGCTCCTTTTTCATTCTCCGGATTGTCTCATGCAATCTCCGCTCCAAACAACAGAAAACGGGTTTCGCAGAAAACGGTTTCGAGGAAAAAACGGGGGGACGACGTCCCCCCTATAACAGGGAGAGAGCGAGCACTGCGGAGGCGCTCTGGCACTCGCTGCCCAGTTCCTCGCCGGAGCAGCGGGTCTTTTCGGGCCGAATCGACCCATTTTGGAACAACAAAGTTTATCTGGGCGGAAGATCGATGATCCTGAGGTAGACCATGGTCTGGTTCAGCAACTGATAGGCGATTTCCCCGAAGGTCGCCGGTCCGGTGATGCCGGCGGTTTTTTTGCCTTCGAGTCCCGAATAGAGATAATTGAGGATGCAGTTGCAGGAGAAAAGGATCTGGTGTCCGAGGCCTTCCGGCATCCGGGCGATGAACCGGCCGACATAGTCGTCCACGGGTCGCGCGTGTTTATAGCGCAGGCCGCTGAACACCGGAGCGTAGAATTCGACCTTCTCCTCCAGTTCGTCACCTTCCTTGAAACTGGTATTGAGAAGAACGCCGTAATAGTCGGCGACGAGGGGAAGTCTCTTGTCGAGTCTTTTCTCGAACAGATATTCTCCAAAATTCCTCTTCTGTCCGTTTATATATGCAGTGCGGACGCTGAAGCCGTCCGATGGGAAAGTAATGGTGTCGCCGTCGCCCTGTTCGAAGATGTTGATGATGCCGATATCGGCGACCTTGTTTTTCGGCAGCGAAACGTGCATGACCACCGCCGCATCCTCGATTGCCGCAGGGTTGCGGCCATGGAAAACCTTGGGCGCAACCCGGTCAAGATCGTCGAGGTGGACGCCGGAAATCCACCCGATGAGGGGGCGCACGGCGAAATTCTTATAGTTGGGGGCATTGAGCGCGAAGGAAAAATGGACCGATGAAGCGGCAGGAATGATGATCACGCTGAAGCCGTTTTCAGGGGCATCGACATAAACGTCCGGAATGGTTTTCTCATTGTATTCGCGAATCTCGATCTCGCGGACGTAATCAGGCAGTTCGTTGACGTGGATCCTGTCCCGGAAGCATCCTCCCCCCTCTTCGGTCATGAAGTAGGGAATCGTCCCGGCGATCCAGTCCCCTGCGGGAAGCTGCAGCAGCAGACTTTCGTCCCCGGCGAGCAACAGGCGCTTCCCCTCGATGATTTTTTCCGTGACCTCTTCTAACGACAACATGGCGAGACCCATCGAAATACTCCTAGCCCAGGATTTTTCTCAGATCTTCCCGCACCTTCGGCAAATCCGAATTCTGGATAAAAAGCTCCCGTAAATCCCTGGCGCATTTTTCGAGATTTCCAGCCGTAGGGTTCTTGGCGAAGGCTCGGGTTAATGTGCTCTGGAGGATTTTTGCC
>NZ_KI421422.1:51045-63636 GCF_000472285.1 Desulfuromonas sp. TF | reverse complement strand
ACCCCCCCCCCGGCAACTCGTCATGACTAAAAGGGCAGGGTTCCGTACCCCATCAGGCTGAATGCCGGGGTCAGAAGGCAGGTGAAACTCAGGACAATAAACATCACTGCGGCTACCTTCGGATTGACTTTGCCGTAAGTTACGCCGGTTACAGTAAAGCAGATAACGACGAACGTAAGGTTCATGAAAGCCAGATAGGGAGTGACGCCGATAAAGGTCGTACCATCGGCCTTCACGCCGCCGCCGGTGGCAAAGAAAAAAGCATAAACGGCACAGACGAGACCGACAAGCAGTGCGCCGTTTCCGACGGTACGCAGATCTGTCACTCCCGTCATCAGGGCATGGCCCGTCTGAAGATAAAGAACGCCGAAGACGAAAAGCAGCCCGGCTGTAAAAGGGTCGGTAAAAACCGCCGCCTGAAGAGTCGCCCCCAATACAACGAGGATGCCCACGATTGCGCTGACAAAACCGGTCGTTTTGGCTTCACCGTAACCGAGGAAAAACAGGCCGACCGGAACCCACATGATGCTGATCAAAACCAGAAGAGCTAAAGTCATAATCTTTCTCCATTGATTATTCCCTCCCGGCCGGCTTCATTGGCGGCGCGGGAAAGATCGTTTTCGACAAAGCCGCTCGTGATCCTTTGCCCCGATAAGCCGTCAGGGGCATCTCACCCCTGACAGCTGTCTTTGGGATCAGAAGTTGACTATCGCACCCAGGGCAATGGTTTTGGTTTCCTCTTCGGCGCCGCCGGACGAGATTTCGTTTATGTTGTATTCGGCGACGAGGTTGAAATTGTCGTTCACGGCGTAGAACAAGGCCCCGGTGACGGTTTCGTTTTCCAACTCATCGACGAGTTCAAACTCAAGCTCGTTCTTGCCATAGGAGCCCACAACCCTCGCATTGCCGATGATGTAGGAAGCCTGGAGGAGATAGCCATTGCTGTCGAGTTCATCTCCCGCCTCTGTGAGGGGAATGCCAAGAACCGTATCGACACCGGGTCCGAGCAGGAGGCCTACACCTTCCGCGCTAAAGCCGGAAGCGTGGAGGCCCAGGCCCGCAATCCTCGCCTTGATGCCGTAGGAGATCCCGGTAGAATCGATATCTTCCGTATCGCTTTCGGACTGCTGGTGGAGAAAGCCGGCCCAGGCGGTGATATTGCCGTTGGCCAATTTGTAGTTGTAGGTCAATTCCCCTTCGAATCTCGGCATGTCCTCTTCCGCGTTGGGCCCCGTGGTGGTGCGGGAGGGGTCGACCAGGCCGATCGCCAGCTTGAAGCCGGCCAGGTCGGGGGAGCGGTAGGTGATCTGCGCGGCGGGCATCGGGTAGATGTATCCCGTGCCGATATTGCCGAAAGACACATTGGCGCCGTCGATGAGACCAAAGGTGTCGCTCACATTGCCGTAGCCGAGCAGGATCTCGTCGAGAAAGATATTCGAGCGGCTGAACAGGCCGAAGTCCTTGCCGAGAAGGACCTGACCCCAGTCGCTGCCCACGGTGGCGTAGAACTGGCGGACATCGATGCCGGTGTCGGTGATGCCGTGAGTCCCGCCGTTCAGATCATCGCTGTCGTTGATTGTCACCCAGAAGGAGGAACGGCCGCCGAGTTTCAGGTCGCCGACCTGCTTGCTGAAGTTGAAGCCGATCCAGTTGGGCAGAAAACCCATTTTGACCCGGGACTGCGTGCGGTCAGTGTCGGCAATCTCGTTGTCGCTGTCGCTATGAACATAGAACGTGTTGAAAGAACCGTCGACGCCGAACGTCGCCCCTTCCTTGTCGTAGAGGACGATCTCGGCTGATGCCGGGGTGCTGATTGCCAGAACCACGAGGCATGCAAGCAAAGCAGTGAAAAATTGTGCTGATTTCATAAAACTTCCTTTCTCAAAAGTGTCATGGCTGTTTCGGCCTCTGACAGCAAGCAACAAATTTGAAACGGCAGAGTTCCTTGCCGGGAACCCGGACGATCATCGATCGGGCTGGTTGAAAATTCTTTGACAATGTTGATTGCGAGAGCCTCGGGTTATTCCGCGGTCGTTGGATCAATCATGGCCTTGACTTCAACGACGGCGTTTGCCGGGAATCCGCCCTGCAAGGCATGCTCTCGAACAGCATCTTCATTGGGAGCGATGTAGACACAGAAGATTTTGTCCATGGTGACATAACTCTGGACCCACTGAATTTGCGGACCCATTTCCCGCAGGATGCCGCAGGACTTCCGGGATATCGACTGAAGCTCCAGGGGGGAAAGATTGCCCGCCTGCGGTATTTCACGTTCAACGATATATTTCGGCATCACATGCTCCTTTCAGCGCCAATCGCTTTTTGCACATATCGTTTTCCCGGCATTGGCGTTGTACCTCTTGGGGTTAATAACGCTTTTTTGTTCATCTCTGCCTCCATGAAAAGTCACAAAAACGATTGAAACTTCAGTGTTTCCTTTTCCCTGTAGCCATCTCTCCAAAAGGGGGTTTGCCGATCGCGCGATCAGGCAAGGAGGATGGAGCTTTCGAGGTCGTCTTTTCATGAGTGCAACCGTGGTGCCAAGAAAATAAAACACTGGTATTTCAGTTAATATGCTGAAATAAAACGAAAAATTGAAATTTTTATGTTTTTAAGATTGTGGAAAAATGGGATATGTCTTTTCTGTTTTACTTCTGTTCCGGTCGGGCGCCTGGAGCTGTCCGCCAGTGAATATATTTCGGGTAGAGCGGGGCTAGGATATTGAAAATCGGGCATTTGCGACCCGAGGTAGGCCTTCCGTGGCAGGTTGCGTTTTTCCTATCATGCGGAGTAAACTGGATCATTGGGGAACTCTTCCCCACCGTGGAGATTTCTCGCAGGGCGCATTCGGGGTTTATTTACGATTTTAAAACTATGTTTGTCAAAACGGCACGACTGTTGCTAATGTAAATTGATATCGCTGAACGGATTCGTCCAGAGCGAACCAGGCGCGCCGGATTTTTTTCAACAGGAAAGACGGGATTTATGGTGAATACGGGCAGCACTCACTGCAAATTCGAAGTTCCGGAGATCATCTTCGGACGCCGGCTCCTGAATCAGGTCGGCTCCTGTGCCAGAAGGATGGGGGGCAAAAAGGTTTTTCTGGTCAGCGATCAGGGTGTATTCGAGGCGGGCTGGGTCGATGTGGTCATGCGCAGCCTGCTGGAGGAGGGGCTGGCGTTCGTCTTCTACGATCAGGTGACGCCTAATCCCAAGGACTTCGAGATCGACCAGGGAGCCAGGGAATATATCCGCCATGGCGCCGACGTCATTGTCGGACTGGGCGGCGGAAGCGCCATGGACGCCGCCAAGGGGATCGCCATCCTCGTCTCCAACGGCGGCAGCATCAAGGATTACGAGGGGTCCGATAAGATTCACCGGCCCCTTCCGCCTCTGGTGCTCTGTCCGACCACCTGTGGAACGGGCTCGGATGTTTCCCAGTTCGTCGTCGTGAACGACACGGAAAAGCACTGCAAAATAACAATAATGAGCCGCTGCGTGGCGCCCGATATCAGCCTGACCGATCCGGACACCCTGGAGACGCTCCCCGATGAATACGTCTGCACCACCGCCACCGACGCTCTCAGCCATGCGGTGGAGGCCTTTTTCTCCGTCGCCTCTTCCAGCCTCACCGACGTCAACGCCTTGAAAGCCATTCGCCTGCTCTCCAAAAGTTATGTCCGCGCCGTTCGCGAGCGCCGCCCGGAAGATCTCGAAAACCTCTCCAGGGCGAGCCTTCACGCAGGCATGGCTTTTTCCAATTCCCTGCTCGGTATCGTGCATGCCCTCGCTCACCCGATCGGGGGCCTCTACAACGCCAATCACGGCAGCGTCAATGCCGTGCTCCTGCCGGAAGTGCTGCGCTTTGATATCCCGGTGGTGACGGAGAAGCTTCCCGAACTGGCCTGGGCCCTCGGCCACCATGTCGATGAAGATTCGAGAGGGGGGGCGGCGGAGATAGCCCAGGAGACAATCGAGTCGCTCCTCGATGCCGGCTGCGCCCCCCGCTCTCTTCGCAGTCTTGGAGTCCGCTGGGAAGATCTTCCGGATCTCGCGGAGAAGGCGACCAGGGATGTATGCATCCTGACGTCGCCCCGGGAAGCCGATGCCGACGACCTGCTCAAGATTCTGGAAAAGGCTTTTTGATGGACAAGATCAAACATGCCCGGGTCGACGAAGCCCATCTCGATCAGCTGCTGGGGCTGAGCAGCTCCAAAATCGGCTTTTACGCCGATGTGAAGCAGAAGATCCAGGAACTCGAAGCCGCCAATATCGGCCTGCGAGCCAAGAAAAGCGAACTGCAGGCGGTCTTTGACGCCATCAGCGACGGGCTCATCGTCTTCGACCACCGTGCGGTCATCCAGCACCGGAATCATGTCTGCGCGCGGCTGTTTCCGGCGCAGACCCTGGTGGGCAAGGGGTGCCGGCACATCTTTCACAAGGATAGAAGCCGAGCTCCGGAGAGCTGCCCGGTAGAGCGGGCTCTGGCCGGAGAGAGCTGCCAGGTTTCGATAACCTTCTCCAGGGATGAAGAAGGGAAGAGCCTTCCCCGCCATTTCGACATCAGCGCCACTACCATCGAGGATCCCTCCGGCAGCAACCGGGCCCTGCTGTTTCTGCGGGATGTGACCGAGAAGCGTACCCAGGAACTTCAGCTGATGCAGGCAGAGAAGATGTCCTCCCTCGGGGTGCTGGCCGCCGGAGTGGCGCACGAGATCAACAATCCCCTGAACTCAGTGGCGGGATATGCAGAGGCGCTGCTGCGCCGGTTCCGTGACGCTCCGGATCTGGCGGTCGACCCCCGCCTGGAGGATTTCCAAGGGTACCTCAATGTCATCATCCGTGAGGCGTATCGTTGCAAGGGGGTCATCGACGGTCTCCTGAGTTTCAGCCGCAAGTCCGACGGCACCATCAGTGCCGTCGATGTCAATGAATTGATGAAGGAGGTTCTGGAGCTTCTCAGGCACAAATCCCGTTACGACAAGGTCTCCATCGATTTCGACGGCTGTGCCGACCCCCCGGTCGTCAAGGGTGATGCCGCCGCTCTGCGCCAGGTCTTTCTGAATCTGGTGCTGAACGCTGTCCAGGCCATCGACGGCCCCGGTCTGGTGGCGATCTCCACGGCGGTCAAGGGGGACGAGGTGGTCGTCAGGGTTCGGGATACCGGCAGCGGGATAGCCCCGGAGACTCTCGATCAGATATGGAATCCCTTCTTTACCACCAAGTCGGTGGGACAGGGTCTCGGACTGGGGTTGGCGGTTTCATATAATATCGTCAAAAAGCACAGCGGAGAAGTACAGGTGGAAACGGAGATTGGCAAGGGAACTCTCTTTTCGGTAAGGTTGCCGGCATGTCGGGAAAAATAGATAAAAACATCAAGGTTCTGGTCGTCGAGGATGAGGCGCCGCTTCGGGAGCTGCTGCAGGCCGAACTGACGAGGAGCGGCTACAAGGTCCATGTCGCTTCCGGCGGCGAAGAGGGACTGAACCGATATCGGGAGGAAGTCTACAGCGTGGTTCTTCTCGACGTTCGGATGCCCGATGCGGACGGGGTGGACGTCCTGCGGCAGATGCGGGCCGAATCGAACATCCCGGAGATCATCATGTTCACCGGCCACGGCAATATCGAGACGGCTGTCGAGTGCATCAAGCTCGGCGCCTACGACTACCTGACCAAGCCCGTAAAGCTGGATGAGCTGGAAATGGTCCTCGATAAGGCCTATGAAAAGAACAGGCTGCGGGTCGAGAACATCAATCTGAAGATGGAGGTCGGCAAGCTGGACAATCACCGGATCGTCGGCAAGAGCCCGGCCATGATCAAGGTGCTGGAAACGGTCAAGCGCTGGGGGGGGGTCGACGAACACGTGCTCATTTTCGGCGAGAGCGGCACCGGTAAGGAACTCATCGCCCGGGCCGTTCACGATGCCAGCCGTCGCGCCGACAAGCCCTTCGTCACCGTCAATTGCGGCCGTCTCAACGTGCATACCGCGGAAAGCGAACTCTTCGGGCACATGCAGGGCGCCTATACCGGTGCGCTGAAGGGGAGGGCCGGGCTCTTTGAGCTGGCCGATACAGGCACCCTGTTCATGGACGAGGTTTCCGAGATGCCCCTCGATGTCCAGGTTAAACTGCTGCGTGTCCTGGAAACCAGCACCTTCAGACGCCTGGGCGGTAACCGGGACATCAGCGTCGACGTGCGCTTCGTTTTTGCGTCCAACAAGAACCTGAATGAGTGCGTCGCCCGGGGCGATTTCCGCGAAGACCTCTATCATCGAATCAATCTTTTGCCCATCAATCTGCCCCCCCTGCGTGAGAGGCGCGAGGACATCCTCCCCTTGGTATGGCATTTCCTGCGCACGGGAAACGATCGGCGGGGGGAGAGCTGGGAGATCACCGAAGAGGCGATCCTGGCCCTGTGCGCACACGACTGGCCCGGCAATGTGCGGGAGTTGAGCAATACGATCCGTCGGGCATGCATCCTTGCCCACGAAACAGTGATTTCGACGGAGCTGCTCCCTTTCTCCCTCCCCAAAAACCTGCTGCTGAATCAGGGCGGCGGAGTGGAGGTGGAGACGGTTCCCCTGTGGGTGGTTGAACGCGACCATATCCAGAAGGTCATCGAAAAGGTCGAAGGGAACAAGAGCCGGGCCGCAAAGATATTGGAAATCGATCGAAAGACGCTATACACAAAACTCGAAAGGTACGGCCTCTCCGCCTGACCGCAAGCTGGTGCATTTCTCCCCACATCCTGCTCCAAGGCAGTGATAAATATTCTTTTCCCGAAGAGGTCCGGGTCCGGTCCCCCTCTCCTTTTTTGATAACATCCCGTTTTCACTTGCGAAACCCTTTTCAGAAATACCCCCTCCTTTCATGTGTGGCGAAAATACACAATGAGGAGAAAGTCCCCGGCCGTTTTGCTCTATTTTTCTCATCCCCTTCAACGCGACCGTCAACGACCCATCCGGGCATCAAAAAGCAAGCAGCCTTAAAACATGAATTAGATTTCTCAGGGAGCTCTCAGGTCCTCCCTTTTTGACTTTGGGTCGAGGGGCACCTTTTTTTTTGAGGCCTTGCAACCATTCCTTTTCATCATTTTTTTCCTGCTGACGGGGCGAAAATCCCCACTGTGGGAAAAATACCTAGCCAAAACAAACCTCGTTTATAAAAAACTGTTACATATTTCCCCGACCCGGTTCTCCCTTGTCGCTCATTGAGGAAAATGGTCGATATAACGGCTGTTTAAACCATCGTTATACATTGGCACTCTCCTTGCTCTATCCTCGTTTGCGCGATCAAGAAGGGCAAGAAGGATGTTCAGACGGTCTCGATTCTTTGTTCGGAAGAGATCTATAACCCTGTTCTAATGAAGTGACGTCCGGAGCAGGAATCCTGCCGGCAACTCGGCAGGTTTCATCCCACATCGAAGCACCACCAACCGAAAAAGGAGGAAACACGCAATGCCACATTTCAAAGACCAAAAACGCACCCTGAGCCTTGAAAAACAAGAGTACCCCATCAAGATGCAGCACGCCTATCCCTCGGTCAATATCGGCTGGGGCGCGCATACGATGGTTGGCAACGATGCCAAAGCCCTGGGCATGACCAACGCCCTGATCGTCACCACGGGTCTTCGGGGAACCGGGATCATCGACGCCATCCAGGGGGTTTTGAAGCACGCGGGCGTCGCCTCAGAGGTTTTCAGCAAGGCGACCCCCAACCCCAAAGACTTCGAAGTCATGGAAGGCGCCAAGGTTCTGGCTTCCGGCAAATTCGACGGCCTTATCAGCATCGGCGGCGGCAGCACCACCGACTGCTGCAAGGCTATCAAGCTGGTTTACAGCCATGACGGTCAGGACGTCCGTTCTTTCGAGGGCGCCTTCAAGGCGACCAAGCCGAACAAGATCCCCCATCTTGCCATCAACACCACTTCGGGAACCGGTTCGGAGGTCTCCTGCTTCTCGATCATCAATCACACCGAGAAGATGTACAAGATGGCCCTGTTCGATCCCAACTGCACCCCGAGCAAGTCCGTCAACGACCCCCTGCTTCATCAGTGCATGCCCCAGGAACTGGCTGCCTATACCGGCATGGATGCCTTGACCCATGCCGTAGAAGCGATCGCATCCCGCCTTTGTGTGCAGTCGGCCTACGGCCCCGGCCTCTGGGCGATCACGGAGATCTTCGGCAATCTGCGCCAGTCGGCGAACAACCGCAACAACGACAAGGCCATCGAGCAGATGGTCTGGGCCGAAATGGCCGCCGCCTACAGCTTCAACAGCGCCGGTCTCGGCATCGTCCACAGCATGGCCCACGCCATGGGCGGTCTCTACGACTCGCCGCACGGGCTCTGCAATGCCATCGCCCTGGTCGACGTCTGTCGCCTCAACCTGCCGGCATGCCCCGAGCGCTTCGCCATGATGGCCCGCGCCGCCGGCATCGACACCAACGGCATATCGGACATGAAAGCCGGCGAGAAGTTCATCGACATGATCCAGGAGCTCAAGGACGACCTGGGGATCACCACCACCTTCGGTGACCTCGGCCTGCAGGATAAGGATCTCGACGGTCTGTCCAAGTTCGCCGCCGCTGATATCTGCTCCGAAGGCAATCCCGTGGATATCGGCTTTGAAAATATGCGCGCCGTTTTCAAGGGATGCATGTAAGACATTGCAGTTGGTAAGCTGAAGTAAGGGGCTGCTGGTTCTGGGGAACACCACTCCTGGCGCCGGCAGCCCTTTTATATTTAAAAATTTTGAAAAGTTGTTAAACCCGTACACGGATCAAATTTGATGCACGCGGATAAGATCTGATTTGAAGCTTACGAATTCAAAAATAGAGCAGAAACTTAATTGCAAGAAGCCGCGAGGTAGAAATGATAACCGAACAGAAGGTAAAAGAGCTCCTCCGCACCGGGGGTTACATTGCCGATGAGGCCATTGCCACCGCCGTTTTTCTCGCCCTGCGGATGGAGAAGCCGATCCTGATCGAGGGACCTCCCGGTGTCGGCAAGACAGGCCTCGCAAAGACTCTTTCCCAGGTCATGGATCTGCCGCTGGTGCGGCTCCAGTGCTATGAGGGGATCGACGAAGGCAAGGCTCTCTACGATTGGGAATACGGCAAGCAACTGCTCTATACCCAGATGCTGCGCACCCAGCTCGACAATCGGCTTTGCGCCGCTAACGATCTTCGCGACGCCGTTGAGCAACTGGCCAGCGAAGAGAGCCTGTTTTTCTCCCGTAATTTCCTGGTGCAGCGCCCGATACTGCGCAGCTTTCTGTCGGAGAAACGCTCGGTGCTGCTGATCGACGAAATCGACCGTTCCGATGATGAGTTCGAAGCGCTGCTGCTGGAGTGTCTGAGCGATTTTCAGGTCTCCATCCCGGAGCTTGGAGTTCTCGAGGCCATCAACAAACCACTGGCGATCCTCACCAGCAACGGCACCCGGATGATCTCCGACGCTTTGCGTCGGCGCTGCCTCTATCTCTACATCGATTACCCCGAGATGGAACGCGAGGTCCGGATAGTCAGGGCCCGCTTCCCCGATCTCTGTGACGAGCTGGCACAACAGATGGTCGGTTTTCTGCGGAAAGCCCGCGAGCTCAACCTGCGCAAGCCGCCCAGCGTCTCCGAGACCCTCGACTGGGCTGAGGTTCTCTCCATTCTTCATGTGACCAGATTGACTCCGGAAGTGGTTGCCAATACCGTCGGCGTGATCTCCAAGCATCAAGCCGACCTGAAGCAGGTGATCGAGCTGGCGGTAGGGGAACTGGGCTAGGCATGGAAGCCATCATCACCAGGTTTGTCGCCGAACTGAGAAGGGAAGGGCTGCGGGTATCTCCCGGAGAGAGCCTCGATGCGGTCTGCGCCCTCGCTTACGGAGGGCTTGAAGGGCGCTGCCAGGTGCGCAGCCTGCTGCGCCTGACGCTGGTGAAGAATGTCAACGACATCCCCGCCTTCGAGAAGGTTTTTAAACGTTTCTTCAGCAGCTACCCGGAAGGCATGGGAGTGGATCCCGCCGACCTGCTCGATGAGGCGATCATCAGCATGGAGGGGGAGGCGATGCTCGGCACCAACCCTGAGATGGTCAATGAAAACATGTCTCTGGCGATGGTCGAAGCCGGCCTGAGCCCCGAAGATCTGAAGGATCTGCAGCGGCTCAAAGAGATCGATCTCGATCAGCTCGACGGGTCGGAGATGGAAATACGGCTCAAAGGCTACCGGGGAGAGGCGGGAGCCCCGCGGCCCTCCATGCGGATGCCTCAGAATCCTGTCACCATGGCCTTCAAGCCCCCGAGCGGACAGAAGCGCGACGTGACCTTTTCGCAGCAGGAACTCGATGCGATGCAGGATGCGGTCTCACGGATGATCCTGCGTCTGAAAAAGGATATCCGCCGAGTGAAAAACAGGGAAAACCGAGGGAAAATCCATGTCATCCGCACAATCCAGAAAAATTATCGCAACGGCATGGTGCCTTTTCTGCTGGAATTGCGCCGCAAGCGCAAACAGAAGCCGAGACTCGTGGTTCTCTGCGACGTCAGCTTCTCCGTCAGCCATGCGTCGCAGTTCATGCTGCTGTTGCTTCATACCCTGCACAACCGCCTGATGGATGTCCGCAGCTTCATATTCAACGCGGAGCTGGCGGAAATCACCGAGATGCTCTCCAACTCGCCGATCAACACCATGATGAAAAACATCGACAGCGGCGAGATCGTCAACCTGGACGACAACAGCGATTACGGCAAGGTGTTCCTGACCTTCAAGGAAAAATATCTCGAAAACCTGCGCGGCAGACCGGCCGTGATTTTTCTCGGGGATGCCCGCAACAACTATAATAAGGCCAATGAGTGGGTGCTCGATCAGGTTCGCGAGAAGGCCGGCTACATGCTCTGGCTGACTCCGGAAGATCGATCGCTGTGGAAAAGGGGCGATTGCCTGATCGAAGAGTATGGGGCCTGGTGCGACAAGGTCGAGGTGGTTAAGAATGTCGAAGAGTTGAACCTGATTGTCGAAGATCTCTTCCGCAACCTCTACCTTGAAGAGGAGCACCGGTCCATGAAGTCCGTCAACAAGGTCGAGGAAGATCAGGAATATGACTATCGCGATTATTACACCCGCGGCGGCAGCGGTTCGGCGCCGAGTCTGGATCCCGAGGGTCGGAGCCACTGGTGACCAGATAACCTGACAATTTGCTTGTTGCCCTTGAGGAAATCCCTTTGAAGAATCGGAGAAAAATTCCGACCGAACAGATCGAATTGGAAGCGAAGGTCGAGGAGCTGCGACGTTCCCGGGAGGAACTCGAGGCGTCGAGGAACAAGTACGCTCTTCTGTACGATTTCGCCCCGGTGGGCTATTTCACCTTCGACCCCGAGGGGCTCATCCGTTCGGTCAACCTCACGGGCGTGCGCCTGTTGGGGATAGACCGTTCCGCCCTGATCGACCATCGCTTCGAGCATTTTGTCGCCGACGAAGATTGCTTTGTTTTCGCCAATTTCATTCGAACGGTCTTCGCGGGCCAGGGAAAGGAGACCTGCAGACTGCGCCTCGCGACGGGAGGTCCTCAACCTCTCTATGTCCGGATCGAAGCCATGGCGACCGAATCGGGGGAAGAATGTCTGGCAGTGCTGGTCGACATCACCGAGAAGAAAGGGGCGGAGCAGGCGCTTTCGGAGAGTGAATACAACCTGGCCAAAGCCCAGTCCATGACTCATGTGGGCTCGTGGAGCTTCGATCCCGTGACCGCCGAGGTGAAGGCTTCGGACGAGCTGCTGCGCATCCTGCGCCTGCGACCGGAAGAGACGACGCAGGAGGCTTTTGCCCGCGTGGTCCACCCCGAGGATCATGAGAACGTCATGGCGCATCTTCGCCGGGGTATCGACCATGGCAAGAGTTATGAAATCGAACATCGCCTGCAATTTGACGACGGCACCTCCAAATGGGTCTATACGATCGTCGAGCCTTCGGTCAACAGTGCCGGCAAGGTGGTAAAACTCTACGGCACCACCCAGGACATCACTCAGCGCAAGCAGGCCGAAGTCGAACTGCGGAACAAGACCAATGAGCTGCAGACGATCTTCGACTCGATCGGCGACGGCATCACGGTCTATGACCATGACGGGCTGATCCAGCATCACAATCTCATAAGTCCGCAGCTCTTTCCCAAGGAGACCGTGCCGGGGAAGTCGTGCCGGGAACTTTTTCATCCGGAAGCCGCCGCACAGCCGCGGGAGTGCCCGGTCGAAAAAGCTCTCAAAGGCGAGCGAGTGGATACGACTCTTGTTCTCCCGCGAGAAGGGCAGAAAATCCGGTATGTGGAGCTTACCGCCACCCCCATAAGAGACGCCTGGGGCGAAAAAAACCGCGCCCTGGTCTTCTTCCGGGACGTCTCGGAAAAGCGGCTGCAGGAGATGCACCTGATCCAGACCGAGAAGATGTCGAGTATCGGCGTGCTGGCCACCGGCATCGCCCATGAGATCAACAATCCCCTCACCTCGGTGGCGGGCTTCGCCGAAGCGCTGCTGCGTCGCTTTCGCGACGAACCGCTCCTGAAAGCGGATGCACGGCTGGACGTCTTCGAGCATTATCTGGAGATGAT
>NZ_KI421422.1:12950-51035 GCF_000472285.1 Desulfuromonas sp. TF | reverse complement strand
GACGGGTAAAGACAAAGGCAAGGTTCGTCCCTCATCCATCGTCCCGCACAATCTCAGAAAAATACCTCGCCACCACCGTCCGGGAGTCCTATCGCTGCAAGGCAATTATCGACAACCTGCTCAGCTTCGGTCGAAAATCGGACGGATCGGCTGTCAAGGTGGATATGAATATGGTCCTGCAGGAGATTCTGGAGCTCCTGAGATACCAGTCAAGCTACCGGCGGATTCAGGTCGATGCCAACCTTAGACAAGACCTTCCCCGGGTCCTCGGAGATCCCTCAGGACTGCGCCAGGTCTGCATGAACCTGCTCGTCAACGCCCATCAGGCCATCAATGGTCCGGGCAGGGTGGAAGTGACCACGGATAGGATCGATGAGGCCACGATATCTGTCGTGATCCGCGACAGCGGCTGCGGCATGGCTCAGAATATCCTCGACCGGATATGGGAGCCGTTCTTCACGACCAAGGAAGTCGGCAAGGGGGTGGGTTTGGGCCTTGCCCTGTCTTACAATATCGTCAAACGACACGGGGGGGAAATCCGGCTGGAAAGCCGGGTGGGCGAGGGATCGCAGTTCACCGTGCTGCTGCCGGTGGCGGAGATCCGGGACGCGGGACGAGGAACCCGGGACGGGTAAAGACAAAGGCAAGGTTCGTCCCTCATCCATCGTCCCGCACAATCTCAGAAAAATACCTCGCCACCACCGCCGTATGGAGAGGAAACCCCAGTTCCGTCGGGCCTTCGATCAGGGCGACTTCCTGCGTCTCCTTGGAGCTGAACGGCTTCAGGACCTCGCCGGGCTGCCGCTCGGCCAGCCCAAAGATCACCAGGGTGTTATCCAGGCCGTTCCGCACGTCATAGAGGCTGATTATGCTGCCGCCTATGTCGATCCCCGTCTCCTCCAGCAACTCTCGCCGCGCCCCCTCCTGCCACGTCTCGCCGATGTCGATGTACCCTCCCGGAAGGGTGAGGGTGCCCTTCTGCGGTTCGATATTCCTGCGGATGACAACGAGACCCTCTCCCACCGGCAGAAGCACCACCACCACCGGAAGAGGGTTGAGGTAGGTCGTGTGGCCGCATCCGCCGCAACGCCTCGGCCAGTTTTCCGGATCGGGAAATCCTGTTCCGCAGAAAGAACAGTGAGAGTGTCTGGTTCCCATGAAGGTTCCTTGTAACGGTTCTCGGCCTTGCTGAAAATCCAACGAGACTCAGGATATTCGGTCTGCCGACTATTTGGTCTTTTCTGAAACTATACCAAAACAGTAATGATTTCGTAGAATCGAAGCCTCAATTACGGAGGCACGAGGACACCGGGTTTAGGATTAAAATAAAGATTTTCTCTGTGACTCTGATGTCTCTCGGTCTTTTTCAGGACCAAATCAAAACATCGGTTTGAATAACTGTAGACAAAATACCTTCTGTGGAGAATATCCCCAACTCGGTCACGGTGCGGCCTGCCTCTTTCCGTCAGGAATGCCCCATTTCTCCCCACTCCTTTGAATTTTAATTCCGCTCGCTTTGGCTAATATTCAATATAAATCATTGTTTTATCTATTGGCATCCGGGTTGCATAGTATAAGAGAAACAAAGGCGCAGCGCGGGTTTGCGCCGATAAAGACATTCTAAATAAAAAGAGGAGACAGAGATGGAAACGAAAATGGAAAACGAAAAGCAGACGAACGAGACGTGCAACGAAGAGCCCCGTATCCTGGAAGACATCCAGGTTGAAGAGCTCGCGATCGACGGCATCTGCGGAGTGTACTGAGATGGCTGCGGCAGGCATAAGGCTGCATCCGGCCTGCCGCGTGCGGCAGGAGAGGTTCGGCCTCCTTTTTTACGATTCCAGGGGGCCGCGTCTTCTCTTCGCCCAGACCGGAAACCTGCTTGCTTCGGACTTCTTCAGCGACGTCCGGGGCAAGGAGGAGCTTCCGGCCGGTTTGACGGGAGCGGAGGAGAAGGTTCTGCAGAAATTCATCGCGCAACTGCTTGAAAGGGGGTTCCTCCGTGAGCAACCGATTTGTTGAACAGGGATTGCGCTCGCCGGTCAACCTGACCTGGGAGGTCTCGCTGGCCTGCAACCTGAGCTGCAGCCACTGTCTGTCGGCTTCGGGCGCGCCGGCCGAGGACGAAATGACCACGGCCGAAGCCCTCGACCTGGTCGAACAGCTCGATACCGCCAAGGTCTTCCAGATCAATTTCGGCGGCGGCGAACCGTTTATGCGTCCCGATTTCGAGCAGATTCTCGATGCCTGCCACGCCCGGGGAATCATGACCTGCATTTCGACCAACGGCACCCTGCTTGATGCCGCGCGGGTCGAGCGCCTTGCCGTGAGCCGGTTGGTGGCGATCCAGGTCAGCATGGATGGTGCAACGCGCGAGACCTGCGACGCCATCCGCGGGGCGGGCGTCTACGATGCGGCGATCGCCGCGGTCAGGCTGCTGGCCGAATCCCGCATCCCAACAAGTATCAACACGGTCTTGACCGCGCAGAACGCAGCCGAGATCCCGGCCCTGCACCAGCTCGCCAAGGACCTCGGCGTCTCGCTGCGGGTCAGCCGCTTCCGTCCCTCGGGGCGCGGTGCTGACAACTGGGAGGAGCTTCGACCGTCCCCGTCCCAGTTGCTGGCTTTTTCCGACTGGCTAGCGGACAGCGGCGAAGTGCGCACCGGCGACAGTTTCTTTTCGCTGACCTCCCAGGAACGACAGGGACTGGGTCTCAACCTGTGCGGCGCGGCCAAGCTGACCTGCTGTGTCGGCCCGACAGGCAACATGTATCCCTGCGCCTTTCTGCAGACCGAGCGATTCAAGGCGGGCTCCCTGCGCGAGTCGACCTTCCAGGAGATCTGGGACGACTCGGAAATCTATGCCTCTTTCCGGGATCTGCGCATCCATTCCTGCGAGGAGTGCCGGCGCTTCGACCAGTGCCACGGCGGCTGTCCGGCGGTCGCCTATCATCTGAAGAACGACATCAACGGCGGCGATCCCGAGTGCCTGGAGCGCTGCGTGACCTCGATCGCCGATGAGAAGCAGAAGGCCGCCGCCGCTTGAAAATCGGATTGAACCCCCTCACCCTGACCCTCTCCCTCGGGGAGAGGGAAATAATAGGAAACCAGGAGATCCAGCCATGATGTTCCCGAATCTGTTCTCGCCCATGAAACTCGGCAAAGTGGAAGTGAAGAACCGCATCTCCTTCCAGCCGCACCTGACCAACCTGGCGGAGAAAAACCTGCCCAGCGAACGCCAGATGTACTACTGGGGGGAGCGGGCCAAGGGGGGCGCCGGCCTCATCATCACCGAGGAGCTGACGGTCCATCCCACCGACATGGCCTACGAGAAGCTGATCGACGTCTATCATGCCGAGGTCGTTCCCGGGTTCAGGAAGGTCACCGACTACGTTCACCAGTTCGATTCCAAGATTTTCGCCCAGCTCAACCACAACGGCCAGCAGGGGGACGGCAGTCTCTCGCGGCTGCCGGTCTGGGCCCCTTCGCCGGTCCCCGACGTGCTGTTCCGCGAGACCCCCAAGGAGATGGAGGCCGAGGATATCGAGGAGGTCGCCCGCTACTTCGCCCTCAGCGCCGAGCATGTCCGACAGGGGGGCTTCGACGGGGTGGAGCTGCAGTTCGGCCACTCGAGCCTGGCCCGTCAGTTCCTCTCGCCGCTGACCAACCACCGCACGGACGAATTCGGCGGCAGCCTGGAGAACCGCATGCGGGCGCCTCTGATGTTCATCTCCGCGGTGCGCAAGGCGGTTGGCGACGACTTCACCCTCGGCATCCGCATGTGCGCCGACGAAATGATTCCCGGCGGCCTCGACCTCGCCCAGGTCCAGGAGATCTGCGCTCTTTTCGAGGCCTCGGGGCTGATCGACTTCATGGACCTCTCCATCGCCACTTTCTACAACCTCTACCTGGTCGAAGGATCGATGCACACCCCGCTGGGCTATACCATTCCGCTCGCAGCGGGGGTGCGCGAAAAGATCAAGCTGCCGGTCTTCTGCACCGGCCGCATCAACGATCCGGTGATGGCGGAGAAGGTTCTCGCCGCCGGCCAGGCGGACATGATCGGCATGTGCCGCGCCCTGATCTGCGACCCCTACCTGCCGAAGAAGGCCGAGGAAGGGCGGCTCGAAGACATCCGCTACTGCATCGCCTGCAACCAGGGGTGCATCGGCCGCATCGGCATGAACAAGACCATCGGCTGCGTGCAGAATCCGCCCATCGGCTATGAGAAGAAGTGGGGGGAGGGGACCCTCAAACCGGCCCCGGTGAAGAAGAAGGTGACGGTGGTAGGCGGCGGCCCGGCCGGCATGTGGGCGGCCAAGATGGCCGGCCGGCGTGGCCACGACGTCACCCTGCTCGACCGCAACGACACCCTCGGCGGCCAGGTGCGCACGGGGATGAAGGGAACCGGCCGCGATGAGTTCGGCGTGATCATCCGCAATGAGAAGGACCAGGTCGAAAAGGCCGGGGTCACGGTCCGGCTCGAGGTCGAGGCGAACCCGGAGATGATCCTTCAGGCCGATCCCGATGCGGTCATCATCGCCACCGGCAGCCGGCCCAAGCCGCACCCGGTCGGCGGCGCCGACGGCCCCGGGGTATGCAACGTATGGGAAGTTCTCGAGCAGAAGGTCGAGGTCGGCGAGAAGGTCTGCCTGATCGATTACGACGGACACCACCGGGCCACCGCCACTGCCGAGTACCTCGCCACCCAGGGAAAACAGGTGCACATCATCTGCTCCAGTCTGTTCATAGGCGCCGAACTCGGCCCAACCCAGGATCTCTATCTGACCCGCCAGCGGCTGTTGAAGAAGGGGGTTTCCTTCACTCCGGACATCGCGGTGATGGAGGTGGGCGGCGAGGCCGGCGCCAAGACGATCAAGGGCTTCAACGTCTACTCCAACGAGTGGGACGAATGGGGCGGCTACGATACCGTGGTTCTGGCCATGGGACAGGCGGTCGATGACGAACTCTATTTCGCGCTCAAGGGGAAGGTGAAGGAACTCCATCGCATCGGCGACTGCGTGGCTCCGCGCAAGGTTGACATGGCCATCTGGGAAGGACACAAGATCGGGAGGGAGATCTGATGACAGAGAGGATTTCCACCCTCCTCCCCGGGGAGGTCCTGGTCTTCGTCGATCTCTCCTGCGGAGAGATCGACGAAACCGCCAGGGGCGTCCTGTCGGAAGCTTCCCGGCTGGCTGGGAGGCTCGGCTGCGGCTGGTCGGCGATCAGCTTTGCCGGCGCCGGAAGTGAGACCATTGAAGAAATGGCTCCCTATGGCGTCCAAAAAGTTACGCTGATCGAGAGCGCCCCCGGGGTCGCCGACAGCCTGGAAGCCCAGGGCAGACTCCTGGCCCAGGCGTCATCGGAACTCGGCGCCACGCTGGTGCTCCTTCCCCACAATGATCTGGGGGGAACCCTGGCGCCGCTTGTGACTTCGCAGCTGAAAGCCGCCCTTTTTACCGAAGCGATCTCTTACGAAGAGCACGAGGCCGGCCTGAAGATGAGCCGGAGGGTTCTCGGCGAGCAGGTGGCGGAGACGAAAGTGTGGGACGGAACGTCTCCGCTGGTTCTAACCATGAGCCCGCTGGTGTTGAGTGCGGTGGTGCTTCCCGCTATGCGGCGCGGCGAAGCCCAGGTTGCATGGTGGCGCCCTTCGGCTCCGGTAGCCGCCGGGGCGAGCCGCATCCTCGAACGCATTCCCCCCGATCCCCAGACCGTCGATGTATCGGAGGCTGAGGTCATGGTCAGTGTCGGACTCGGCTGCGACAAGGAAACTTTCGAACAGGTCCGGGAGCTGACCCGTCTGCTCAATGCCTCGCTCGGCGTGACCCGGCCGGTTTACGACCTGGGCTTCGCCGGATTCGAGAGGATGGTCGGGCAGACCGGCAAGACGGTGGCTCCCCGTTTCTACTTGGCCCTGGGGATCTCGGGCTCCATGCACCACCTGGGAGGAATCAAGGATTCGAAGAGAATCGTCGCGGTCAACCTCGACCCCAAGGCGCCGATCTTTCCCAATTCCGACGAGGCGTTTGTCGCCGATCTGCGGCACGTCCTGCCCCTGCTCGTCGAGCGGGTCAAATCAGCCGTGGGAGGTGCCGCATGAAACAATCATTTGACGCCATCGTAGTCGGCGCGGGGCCGGCCGGATCGTCGGCCGCCCTGACCATGGCAAGGGCCGGGCTCAAAGTCGCGCTGCTGGAGCGGGGCGATTTCCCCGGCGAAAAGAACATGTTCGGCGGGGTCCTGCACCGCCTGACGGCGCTGGAGGAGGCCTTTCCCGACTTCTGGAACCAGGCCCCCCTGGAGCGCCATATCGTCAAGAAATCCCTGACCTTCATGACCGGCGAGTCGAGCTTCAACGTCAATTTCGACACCGAAGCCTCGGATCGCCCCCCCTACAACGGCTACACCATCTACCGTCCCCGCTTCGACCGCTGGCTGGCGGAAGAGGCCGTGAAAGCCGGCGCGACCCTGCTGACCCGCTCCACCGTCGACGACGTGGTCATCGAAAAAGGGAAGGTGGTCGGGGTCACCATGCTGCGTGACGGCGCCGAGCTGAGAGCCCCGGTGGTGATCGCCGCCGACGGGGTCCTCTCCTTCACCGCCAAGAAGGCGGGCCTGCGCCGTCCCAAGTTCGATCCGTCCCATCAGGCGGTCGGGGTGAAGGCGATGGTCGACCTGCCCAAGGAGGTGATCGACGACCGCTTCGGACTGGTGCGCGACCAGGGGGCCTCCAACGAGATCGTGGGCTGCACGGAGGGGGTGCGCGGCGGCGGCTATCTGTACACCAACTACGACTCCCTGTCGATCGGCCTGGTGCTGCATCTGAGCAGCCTCAGCCAGAGCGGCAAGACCCCCTACGATCTCCTCAACGCATTCATGAAGCAGCCGCAGATGGCCAAGATGCTCCGGGGCGGCCGGCTGCTCGAATATTCGGCCCATCTGGTCCCCGAAGGAGGCTACGAGATGATGCCGGAAATCGTCGGCGACGGCATCCTGGTGGCCGGAGATGCCGCGGCCATGTGCATCGTCACCGGCCTGAACCTTGAGGGAATCAACCTGGCGACCCAGTCGGGGGTGCTGGCCGGCAAAGCCGCCGTCGAGGCGCACGCCAAAAAAGACTTCTCCAGGGCCGGGCTGGCCGTTTACCGGCGGATGCTCGAAGAGAGCTACGTTCTGAAGGACCTCAAGCTCTACCGCCGCACCCCCGGGATGCTGCACAACGACCGCATCTATTCCCAGTATCCAGAGATGGTCTGCGGCCTCATGGACGAGATTTACCGCATCGACGGCGCTCCCAAGGACACCATGACCAAGGTGCTGCTGCGGGCCGCCAGGGAAAAAGTCGGCCTGAAGAACCTGCTGGCCGATGTCTATTCCGGATGGAGAGCACTATGAACATCAATCCCGATGAAATTTTCGACACCACCAGCTTTAACGTCGACCGCGAACCGCACATCGTCCTCGACACCGAGATTTGCAAGAAGTGCGACCAGAGAGCCTGTGTCAACGCCTGTCCGGCGCGCTGTTACACCTGGTCGGAAGAGGACGGGAAGATGACCTTTGTCCATGACGGCTGTCTCGAATGCGGCACCTGCTACGTGGTCTGCGCCAGGGATGCCTTTACCCGCTGGCGCTACCCCCGGGGCGGATTCGGGGTCTCATACCGGATGACGTAGGAGGCTGATGAAAAACGCCCATCTGCGGCGTTTCCCTCATCCTTCGTCAACGACGTACCTTCCAGGTACGCCTTATTCCTCAGGATTTCAGGCGCCTTGCATCTGGACATTTTTGATCAGCCTGAAAAACCCGAGTTTTTACAAGTCCCGCAATCGAAAGAGGAATTTCCATGGCTGATAACACTCTCGATATTCTGGTTCTTCTGCGCGAAACCTGCGATCCCCGGCCGCCGGCGAGGCTGACGGCCGACGGGTACGGGATTCGCGACCGGGGGCTGCGGCGCCTCGCCAACCCGGCGGATCTCTGCGCCCTGGAGCAGGCCCTCGTCCTGGCCGAATCGGCCGGCGGAAGGGTGACGGCCGTTGCCGTCGGTCCCGAGAGGCTTGCCGACCATCTGCGTCTGGCACTCGCCATGGGCGCGGAACGCGCCGTGCGGGTGTGGAATCCCTCCTTCGAAGGAGGCGACGACGTTGCCACCGCGCGGGTGGTGCAGCGCATTATCCGGATTCTGCGCCCCGCTCTCATCTTTGCAGGAGAGGCTCTCCTCGATCGCGGCGACGATCCGGCGCCCGCGCTGGCGGCGGCCAATCTCGACCTTCCCTATGTCAAAGGGGCCGTCGCTCTGGAAAGGGAAGGGAACGAGGTGGAGGTCCTGCGCAAGAGCGATCGCGGCGCCCGGCAGCGGGTGCGGGCGGAGATGCCCTGCGCGGTTTTCTTCGAAAACGGGTGCTGCGATCCGCGTTATCCGGGACAGGACGCCCTGATGAGGTCGATCGGAGCATCGATTGAATCCTGGGGCATCGCCGAACTCGGTCTTTCACCACGGGAGCTGGGAGCCGCCGGGTCCGTTCTGGGGAAGGAAAAATGCCTCTTCCCCCGGCCCAATCCCCGGCGGGTGGTCACCCCCGATGCCGAACTGCCCGCCTTCGAGCGGATCCTGGCCCTTCTCTCCGGAGGCATCAAGCCAAGGGAAGGCAAGGTCCATTCGGTATCCGCCGAGAAGGCGGCCGATAAGCTGCTCGACATCTTCAAGGCCGAAGGGCTGATCGGCGGGAGCGGCGGATGATTTACCGGATCAGGGAAGGCGTCAGCATCAGGGAAAATGAGCAGGGCGGGTTCCTGCTGAGCTCCAGGCCGCTGCGCACGGTACGGTTGAACCCGTCGCTGCTGGCCCTGGTACGGCGCATGGCGTCGGAAGGGGCTTCCCCCGCCTCGGAAGCCGAAGCGAAGGCTCTCGAAGCCTTGGCCAAAAAAGGGTTCGTCGAAAAGGACCTGCCTGCCGAAAGAGAGGCGGCAACCTACCCTTCGGTGAGCGTCGTCATCCCGGTGAAGGACCGCGCCGGGGAATTGAGGAATTGCCTGCAGTCCCTGGTCCGGTTGAAGTATCCGGAGGACAGGCTCGAGGTCATCGTCGTCGACGACGGCAGCAGCGACGGGACTCCGGGCGTGGCCCGGGAGTTCGGCGCCCTCCTGGTCACCTCGGGGGGAGTGGGAAGGGGGCCTGCGGCGGCGCGCAACACCGGCGCAGGATTTGCCTCCGGGGAAATCCTGGCCTTTATCGATTCCGACTGCACGGCCTCACCCGAGTGGCTGACAGAGCTGATCGGCGCCTTCGAGGACGAGCAGGTCAGCGCCGTGGGCGGCTGGGTGGACGGTCTGCACAGCGCCTCTCCTCTCGACCGCTACGAGGCGGTCATGTCGAGCCTGAACCTCGGCGGCAGGGAGCGCTCAGGCGATGCCGGGGAGGATACCTTTTATCTGCCGAGCTGCAACCTGCTGGTGCGGCGCAGTGCCTTTGCCTCCCTCGGCGGCTTCCGGCAGGAACTCAGGGTCGGGGAGGACGTCGACCTGACCTGGCGGATGCGCGATGCCGGAGGCCGGATCGTCTATCTTCCGCGGGGGCGGGTCTGGCATGAGCACCGCAGCCGGCTGAAGGCTTTCATGAAGCGGCGCTTCGAGTACGGGACTTCGGAAGGGATGCTGCAGAATCTGCACCCGCTTCGCCAGAAGAAGATGGTCTTTCCTCCCGTTCTCGCCCTCATCGTGGGTCTGCTGGCATCGGGTATCGTACTGTTGAACGGCCTTCCCCTCGCCGCGGCCGTGGCCCTGCTGCTGAGCGATGCGGCCCTGGCGCATCGACGGATCGCCCGCCAGGGCATCCCCCTGTCCTATGGGGAGGTTCTTCTGGCCAGGGGCCGGGCGGCGGCGAGCCTGGCCTATTACGCGGGATATCATCTCCTGCGATATTACCTGCTCCCTCTTTCGCTTATGATTGCCCTGTTCCCCTCCCTGGGGATTCCGGCGGCGGCTGTCTTCCTCTGGGTCGGCGGCGTCGACTACCACGTGCGCAGGCCCAAGCTCCTGGTTCCCTTCTTCTTTTTCTACTATCTTCTGGAGCAACTGGCCTACGGCGGCGGGGTACTCTGGGGCTGCATCCGACAAGGAAGCTTCGCCAGCTACCGCATGCGCATCTCTCCGGCCGTTGTCTGATGGATAGGGAAAAAATCACCACAGGGGTAAATATCCCCACCCTGCCGAATGACGGGAGCTCCCCTTTTCGCGGGAAGTGTTTCGAAATTCCCCATCGATATAAGTGAACAGTGTTTGTGATTAACCTGTTGAATCTTTGATATACTGATGCAACACCCTGATAGTGCGAGATATAAATTTGTAAACCGATGTTCTGTTATGTGGCATCCACATTGCATCAAAAAAGCTCATCCGGTTGCACTACTGTACGGCCGCTTCGACCGGTGCCTGAACGATATTCGTTATCTCCGAGCCTGGTTGCCTAAAGGTGAATTCCCAAGGCGAAAGGCCTAAGGGTAGGGCCGGAAACGGCTTTGCCTCCCTGGTGGAAAGGAGAAGTCGTAAACAGTGGCAAGAAAGGAAATTTGGAAATGGACAAGATAGTCAGAATCGACATGGGGGCCAAGGGCGGTCCGAAGATTACCACGGAGCCGGTCGGCGAATATGCCGGTCTGGGCGGCCGTGCCACGACCTCATTGATCATCAACAAGGAAGTCCATCCCCTGTGCCATCCCCTCGGCGCCGAAAATAAGCTGGTGATCGCTCCCGGGATGCTCAGCGGCAGCACCGGAGCCATGACGGGCCGCCTTTCGGTCGGCTGCAAGAGCCCGCTGACCGGCACCATCAAGGAATCCAATGCCGGAGGCCAGGCTGCCCAGGTGCTGGCCCGGATCGGCTATGCCGCCATCATTCTGGAAGGCAAGCCGGAAGGGGACGACCTCTACAAGATCATCGTCAACAAGGACGGGGTGAAGGTCGAAGTCGACAACAGCCTGAAGCTGCTCGACAACTACCCGACGGTTGCCAAACTGCGCGAGCAGTACGGCGACAAAGTCGCCTACATGTCCATCGGCTCGGCCGGCGAGCGGCTGCTGTTGGGCTCTTCCATCGCCTGCACCGACCCGGAACTGCGTCCCACCCGGCACTGCGGCCGCGGCGGCGTCGGCGCGGTCATGGGCTCGAAAAAGGTCAAGGCGATCATCCTCGACGATGCCGGCATGAAGCATCGCGCCCCGAAGGACCCTGAGAAGTACCGAGACGCCAACCGCAAGTTCGTCGAGGGTCTGCGCAAGCATCCGGTCACCGGCGAGGGGCTGCCCGCGTACGGCACCAACGTGCTGACCAACGTCCTTAACGAGGCCGGCGGCTATCCGACTTACAACTTCAAAACCGGGGTCTTCCCCACCGGTGCCAAGCTCAGCGGCGAAGCCCTGGCCGAGCTGGAGATCAAGCGCGGCGGGACCGCCACCCACGGCTGCCACCGCGGCTGCGTCATCCAGTGTTCGGGTATCTACAACGACAAGGACGGCCATTACCTCACCAAGCAGCCGGAATACGAGACGGTCTGGGCCCACGGCGGCAACTGCGGCATCGACGACCTCGACACCGTCGCCAAGCTCGACTTCATGGACGACAACATCGGTCTCGACACCATCGAAATGGGCGCCACCATCGGCGTCGCCATGGATGCCGGGCTGATCGAGTTCGGCGACAAGGAAGGCGCCATCCGGCTGATGGAAGAGGTCGGCAAGGGGACGCCTCTGGGACGCATCCTTGGCTGCGGCGCGGGGATCACCGGCAAGGTGTTCGGCGTCGAGAAGGTGCCGGTGGTCAAGAACCAGGCCATTCCGGCCTACGATCCGCGTCCCATCCAGGGGATCGGCGTGACCTACGCCACCACCACCATGGGCGCCGACCACACGGCCGGCTACGCCATCGCCACCAACATCCTCAAGGTCGGCGGCGACGTCGATCCGCTGAAGACCGAGGGGCAGGTGGAGCTTTCCCGCAACCTGCAGATCGCCACGGCGGCCATCGACTCCACCGGCATGTGCCTGTTCATCGCCTTCGCGATCATGGACCAGCCCGAGACCTTCCAGGCGCTGCTCGACATGCTCAACGCCTTCTACGGCACCGAGCTTACGGCCGACGGCGTGGTGGATCTCGGCAAGAAGGTCCTCTCCGCCGAACGCGACTTCAACAAGCGCGCCGGTTTTTCCAAGGAGGACGACCGGCTGCCGCGCTTCTTCTATACCGACCCGATCGCGCCCCACAACCAGGTATTCTCCATGAAGGACGAGGAGCTGGACGAAGTGTTCAACTGGTAAAGCAGACCCGCGCGGGGGCGGGTTTGAATCCGCCCCCGCGATCTTCCATTGGAATCATGAGAATGTTATAGTTGTCGAACACATGTTATCGTTCCCCCTCCAGGAGGACTCTTGCTGCTGGAACAGCTGGTGGAAAAAGCCGGACAGACTCCGGAATATGACTGGAAAGCCTATTATCGATGGCTGTTCGGCGAGCTCGCCGGACGGGAGGTTGACGGGTATGCCTCCTGGCTCTGCCCCCAATGCTGCACCGTCAATATCGTCCAACTGCCGGCGCGCTACGGAACCTGCCGCGGGTGCAACCTGAGCCACCTGGCCGGTGATCCCATCGAAGGATAATTCCTGAGCTCATGGTTAAAGAGAACCGCAGCACAAGTATCAACCTCGTATTCGCGCCCCGGCGTCCGGGAGATCCGGATCCAATTCGGTGGTTTTTCCCTCTGTTGCAGCAGGGATTCACCATCCGGGCGCGGGTCGGGTTCAGCATCCGGGAACTCCTCTGCGAACAGTTCGGAATCCGGCCCGACTACCTGAGCGGCCGGATCACCACCATATTTCTCAATTCCAGGGCCATCGACGATCCCGCATCGAGCCGGATCGCCGCCGGGGCCACCCTGGCGCTTTCGGCCGCCATGCCCGGACTGGTCGGGGCGACCATGCGGTGCGGCGGCTACTACTCCGCCATGCGCAGCGACATCACCCACCATGACTTCGCCGGTGACGGCGCGCAGGGAAACGGCGAGATCAGAGTCAAGCTGTTCAACCTGCTGATGGCCGAACTCGGACCCGGTTTCCTGGCCAGGGGGATACGGCTTCCCGCCCCGGATCTCGCGGAGTTCCTGGCCGCCCAGCCGCAGGGGTTCTGGGAAGGGTGCCGTTCAATCCTGCTGGAGGGGCGCACCGCCGACCCGGGGCTTCTCGAGGAATCACTCCGGAGCGCCCCGGCCGATGAATCCGTCGCTCTGCGCGTCCTATTCGAGGAGTAAATCATGGAGATTACCGTCAAGCTCTTTGCCACTTTCCGCACCGGCCGATTCACCCTCGAAAACCGGGAATACCCCGAAGGGACGACGGTGCGGCAGATCGTGCGGGAGCTGGAGATCCCGGAGTCGGAACTCGGCATTCTCCTGGTCAATAGCCGGCATGTCGATCTGGAACGGATTATGGCCGACGGCGAAACCCTGGCCATTTTCCCCCTGCTGGGAGGAGGGTGAAGCGATGGTGAGAGAATTTCTGGCCGAGCACGCGGACGGCGACCTGTTGCCCTGGCTCCGGCAGGCGGAGGCGATGGCGCGCTTCGACCTGTCCTGCCCCGCCGTCGAAGAGGCGGCCCTTGAGGCCGGATACCTCCCGGCCCGCTATCAGCGCAACCGGCACATGATTTCCCTCCCCCAGCAGCTGAAACTCTTTCGAAGCAAGGCGGCGGTGGTCGGGTGCGGTGGCTTGGGGGGATATATCCTCGAAGAGCTGGCCCGGCTAGGGGTGGGGCGCATCACGGCGATCGATCCCGACGTCTTTGAGGAGCACAATCTCAACAGGCAGCTTCTCTCTTCGGTCGAGAACCTGGGCCAGGCGAAGGTCGATGCGGCCGAGGCGCGAATCCGCCAGATCAACCCGGCGGTTCGGCTGTTGCCCGTCCGGGAGGCGTTCAGCCGCGAGAACGGCGCGAATCTCTTCGACGGCATGGACGTGGTCATCGATGCCGTGGACAGCATTCCGGTGCGCCTGGAGCTGGCCGAGGTCTGCGACCGCCTGAAGATTCCCCTGGTTCACGGGGCCATCGCCGGATGGTACGGACACATCACCACCGTCTATCCCGGCGAGGACAGCGTCGCGAAGATCTACCGTCACTTCAAGGGAGGGAAGGGGATCGAGCAGAAGCTCGGCAATCCCTCCTTCACACCGGCGGTGGTCGCCAGCCTGGAGGCTGCCGAAGCCTGCAAGGTGCTCCTCGGCGAAGGAACGCTCCTGCGCAACCGCAAGCTTTCCATCAACCTCCACGATATGGAGATCGAGGAAGTCACCTTTTGATCTTTTCCTGACCTGCTCCAGACTCGAGGCCGCACCGATGCCGATTCGACCCGAAGCAGAGAGGTCGGCCGTCGAGACACTCCGAAGGGCCGGCCTCAAGCTCCCGAAGACCCTTTTCCTGGCGATCTCCGGGGACTGCAACCTGCACTGCGCCCACTGCCTGGTTGAGAGTCCCCGTCCCGGGCATGTGCCTGTCGCCGAGGTCCGCAGAGTGGTCGAAGAGTTTCTGGCCCTGGGAGGTGAGGAGATCTGTCTGACCGGCGGCGAGCCCCTCACCCGACCCGACTGGTTCGATCTCGTCTCCGACCTCTGCCGCCAGCCGTCGCTCCGCTCCCTTCGTCTGCAGACCAACGCCACCCTTCTGACCCACCGCGATGCCGACGCCCTGCGTTCCCTGCGTTTCGAGGGGCTCTCCTTCCAGATCAGTCTGGAAGGGGGAACGCCGGCAACCCATGACGAAATCCGCGGAGAAGGCGCCTTCGCGGCGGCCCTGGCCGGACTGGACTGCCTGGTCGAAAGCGGCTTCGGCCGCAAGATCACGATCAACTTCACCGAGATGCGCCACAACATGGCGGAGATTCCCGGCCTGCTCTATCTGGCGGACTGGTTCGGGGTGAAGGAGGTCGTCGGTTCGACCCTGGTTTCCCACGGCCGGGCCTCCGGTTCCCCCTTCCAGCCGCCGCTCCCCTCCCAGTACACCGATCTGCTCGACCGTTACCGGCACGATGCGGAATTCCGGAAGCTGTACGACAAGCTGGGCAGGTTCTCCGCCATCGAATGGTGGCTCGGCCGCGATCAGGGGACATCGGGCTGCTGTTCCTTCGTCGAAACCCTCTATCTCACCGCCGACGGCCGGCTCTTTCCCTGCGCCCTGCTGCACTCGGAAGCCTTCGCCGCCCCTGGAGCATTCGAGCGGCCCCTGTCCGAGACGATCGCCAAAGCCGTTCCTCTCTGGAGCGGGCTGCTCGAAGCCTGCCGCCACCGGGCCGAAACGATCGAGACCTGCCGGGGGTGCCCGGCGAAAGGGCACTGCGGCGGAGGATGTCCGGCCCGGGCCCTCCTCGTCCATGGGGATCTGAGTTCTCCGGAGGATCGGTGCGAGCTTAGGAAGGCCGTGTTTGGCTGGAGGCCGCATGGGGAAGAGGCGGAGTGAGCCGGGGATTGAATCGGCCCGATGAAATTCTAAGTCACTTTGGCGTTGTCCTTAAAGAATACCTCTGTGCTGAATCATAAGGATATCTGAGACAAAATAAGGCCCGCCTGAAACCAGGTCGGGCGTTTTCGTATGTCTCAGGAAACTTGAGAGTTTGCTTGAGGGTTATTGAAGAATGAGGGCGACCGAGCTGCAGTCGTCACTACTGCCCGGTCGCCCCTTTTGTCCTGCCAAGAAACCAGACCCTCCCCGGCCCTTGGTGTGGTGAATTTACCATGCAATATGACCAGCCAACAAGCAATAATGGGTTCGTCCTCTAGAAAAGCATTGGGGGAGAGGTAGCGCCCAGAGAGGCAGCGCCCATTTTGACTTCAACTGCAAACTATTGTAAAATAACATAAATATTTACAGGAAGCTGGACGCAGCTTCCTTTTTGCCCTGGGGACGTACCCTCCTGATCTCCAGGGTTTTTTTTTATCTGGCCGTTGACAAAATGCCCCCCATTGACCCGGTATGGGACGGCCTTCTTGCTTTAAACAAGGCCGTCCTTAGAAAAGGACAAGAGTCATAATTTGCTAACGAGTTGCTTCATGCGTTCCTTTAACCATTCCCTGTCGCGGGCCGATTCAGCCGGCCGGCCCTTCGAGCCCCCGAACGGCCCGGGCCCCGGGCGGCAAATTGCACCCGATTGTCCGCCTTGTTAAAATTGGAGGAAGGAAACTTGCGCGGATCTGGGCAGCAATAGTGCTTCCACCGGGTAAATGAAAGGAGCAATCCATGTACCGTGTCCTGGTTGTCCTGGCGCTATGGGTGGAATCTGCACTGTTCCCTTTTCCTGCACTGACCGCTATGGCTGCCGGTCCGACCGTAGAGATCACCGAGTGGATGGTGCCATGGGAAAATACCCGCCCGCGAGATCCCTGGTATGGCCCGCAAGACAAGGTCTGGTTTGTGGGGCAGGCAGGGGATTATGTCGCCACGTTCGACCCGAAATCCGGGGAGTTCAAACGGTACGATCTTGAAGACGGGGCGGGCCCGCATACGGTCGTTGTGGACGAAGCCGGAGCCTGGTACGCCGGCAACCGGGTCCGGCACATCGGGCTGATCGATCCGAAGACTGGCAATCGGAAAATCTTCGAACTTCCCGGCGATGGGTATCGAGATCCGCATACCATGGCCTTCACCAGGGAAGGCAATATCTGGTTCACCGTGCAGCACGGAAACCAGGTGGGGTTTCTGAAGCGTGATACGCGGAAGATCACACTCTACGACCTGGAAAGTTCCAGTTCACGGCCTTACGGCCTGGCCGTCGACTCCCGGGACCTGCCCTGGTTCACGCTGTTCGGCACGAACGCTCTGGGAACCCTCGATCCGTCAACTGGGAGAGTGAAGGAAATCCGTCTGCCTCGCAGCGAGTCCCGCCCGCGCCGCCTGGCTATAACCCCTGACGGCATGGTCTGGTACGTTGACTTTGCCCAGGGCTATCTCGGCCGTTACAACCCTGGAACTGGAGCCGTCGAAGAATGGCCGACGCCTGGCGGTCGGGCATCGGGACCGTATGCCATGGGCGCCGATGCCCTAGGCAGGCTCTGGTTTGTCGAGACGGGATTGAAGCCGAACCGCTTTGTCGGGTTCGACCCGAAAACCGAAACGTTCACCACGGCCGTGCCAATTGAAAGCGGCGGCGGGGTGGTGCGAAACATGATGTTCCATAAGCCCACGAACAGTTTCTGGTTCGGGACCGATGCCAACACCATCGGCAGGGCGAGAGTGAGATAAATCAGGGCTCGTGAAAATGAATCCTTTTAGCCCCAATGTTGCATCGTGGGCTAGGCGGGACAATTTATCAGATTGTCGACCCGTTGACCGATGATGGCGAAAGGTCTACATCTGAGGTAGTTTTATTTTGATGGATTTGTTGGAGGGCTGAAGTGATTCAAGGGTCTTGCGAGCATCGACGAATATGCGCAGGATAACAGACCGCATGTCCGGCATTTTAGCCGACCTGCGGTTTTTTGTTTTTTAGGGGTTTAGGCAGCGCCCCGGACCACCCAAGCATCCGGCAAACTGAGGCTACCATGACCTCTGCGGTCTGCAGCTCCATGCGGTAATCGAATCAGCGGAGGCCTCATGCCCGACTCCGACCCGACCAAGAGGAAGCGCCGTGAGCAGGAACTACATGTGAACAGAGAAAGACCAGTCGATATCCGCCTGCTCCTGCTCGCGATCTTTGTCCTTGTGGCGAGGGGGATCGCGGCGACGGGGGCGCATTTCTACCTGCAGCGGGAGCAGAGCCTGGCAGAGAGGGCTCTGGACCAGCTCTCCGGCATCGCCGAACTGAAGGTGCGGGAGATCGCGACATGGCGAAGCCAGCACCTCAACAACGCCCGCACTCTCTCGCGCAATCCCTTCACGGCGCGGGCGCTGAGAGACTATCTCGCCGGACCGGAGGACACCCGGCTGGGCAGACAGATCGAGGCGTGGATGGACGGCTTCCGGGAAGACTACGGGTACCAGAACGTCCTTCTTCTCGACCGTACGGGAGCAGTGCGGGCGTCGGTGCCCGATTCCGGCCCTCTCGATCCCCACGTTCTCGAACAGGTCCTCGGGGCGCCGCCGAGAAGCGGTCCCCTCTTCTTCGACTTCCATCGCGCCGGCAGAGACGGCGAGGTTATGCTGAGCCTCTACACAGCCGTGGCCGACCCGGACCGCCCCGGCAGCGAGCCGCTCGGCTTTTTGTCCTCAAGATAGATCCGGAGGAGTTCCTCTATCCCTTCATCCAGCTCTGGCCGACTCCCAGTGAAACGGCGGAAACCCTGCTCGTGCAGAAGGAAGGGGACGAAGTCCTCTTTCTGAACGAGCCGCGGCACCGCAAGGGGACGGCGTTCACGCTGCGCCGCCCACTCGCCGAAACCATGCTGCCGGCCACCCATGCCGCCAAGGGGCTCTCCGGGACCATGGAGGGGCTGGACTACCGGGGAGAGCCGGTCTTCTCCGCCTACCGTCCCGTCCCGGGGTCAACGTGGGCGCTGGTGGCCAAGGTCGACCGGCGGGAGGCACTGGGCGATCTTCTTCAGGATTCCGTCCTCCTCGGGGCGCTCGTCGCCTCGCTGCTCGTGACGTCCGGAGCCATCCTTCTGTACATTGAGAAACGGCAGGCCTCCCGTATCTACCGTGAGCGACAGGCAGCGCTGGAGGAAAAGCAACGGCTGCTGGTGCAACTCGACGCCGTGCTGAACAATATCGTCGAGGGGGTCGTGATATCCGACCTCAATGGGAACGTGATGACCATGAACCAGGCGGCGCTGGACATGCACGGTTTCGAAAGACTCGATCAGGTTCGGCGGCACCTGCACCGATTCCAGGAGGATTTCGAACTGTCCGAACTCGATGGACGGGTGGTGTCGATCGAGCAGTGGCCGCTGGCCCGGGTACTCCGAAGTGCAAAGTTTACCGACTGCGAGATGCGCCTCCGGCACAGAAAGACGGGGAAAACATGGATCGCCAGCTTCAACGGCACGCCTGTGAGGGACAGGTCGGGTGAGGCGATTCTCGCCGTCGTCACGCTGCGCGACATCACCGACCGCAGGCGGGCGGAAGAGGAGATCAAGAGGCTGAACGCCGATCTGGAGAGCGCCAACCGGGAACTGGAGGCGTTCAACTACACCATCGCCCACGATCTGCGCAAGCCTTTGACCGTCGTCAGCGGCTACAGCCAGGTGCTCAGGGAGCTGTGCAGCGGAAAGCTCGACGAGCAGTGCATGGGCTACCTCCAGGAGATCTACGACGGCACACTGCGCATGAACCGGCTCATCAACGCCCTGCTCAATTTCTCCAGCCTAGCACGCGCCGAGCTGCATCGGGGGACAGTCGATCTTTCCGCCGTGGCCCAGGCGACGGCTGCGGAGCTGCAACTCGCCGATCCGGGTCGCCGGGTGGAGTTCAGGATCGCCGAGGGGATATTCGTAGACGGGGATGCGAATCTGCTAGGAGTGGTCCTGGACAATCCTCGGCAACGCCTGGAAGTACACCGCCATGCGAGAGGAGGCGGTCATCGAGTTCGGGATGACTGATAGGGACGGCGAGCCGGCCTGTTTCGTCCGCGACAACGGGGCGGGCTTCGCCATGGAAGAGGCGGAGAAGCTCTTCGTTCCCTTCGTGCGCCTCCCCGGCACCCGGGATTCACGGGCTTCGGCATCGGCCTGGCCACGGTGGAGCGGATCATCCATCGCCACGGCGGCAGGGTGTGGGCCGAGGGAGAGCCGGACAAAGGGGCGACATTCTGCTTCACACTGGGCTAAAATGAATAAAGACTTCCGATGCTGCCGATACCTCGGAAGCCCATTGTCAACTTACGAATGACCAATAGGAAACCCATGCCCGCATCTGATATTGAGCAGGAAAAAATACGTCTGGAGCAGGAATTGAGAGTCCAGCGACAGGTCGCCTTTGCTGCCGGACTTTTCCAGGAAGATCTCACGGTGCGCACACTTCTGGAGTCGCTCGCCGAGGGGGTCGTCGTCATCGACAGCTCAGGGACCATTTTGCAGGTCAACAAATCTGCCGAGAAAATGTTCGGCCATTCGAGAGAAGAGTTGATTGGCAAGCCTCATTCCCTGCTTATCCCTGAACGTTTCCGCCAGGTCCATAAGGGGCATCAGGCGCATTACTTCGAAGAGCCCAAGGTCAGGCGGATGGGGGAACTCCTTGACCTAACCGGCCTCCGCAAGGACGGCAGCGAGTTTCCCGTGGAAATCAGCCTGACCTATCTCGACACCGTTAACGGAGTCATCGTTCTGGCCCTCGTCAACGACATTACCCTTCGTGTGGAGTACGAATCGCGCCTTGCCGAAGGCATCATCGACCGCAAGTTTGCGGAAGAACAACGGCGTGAGAGTGAAGAAAAATTTCGTGCAGTCTTTGAGCAAGCAGCAATCGGCATGGGCCGGGTCAGTTTTGCCGACGCACGATGGATCGATGTCAACGATGCCTTTTGCCGCATGCTCGGATATCCCCCCGAAGAGATGCGCGCTACGCCTTGGCCACAGATCACACACCCGGAAGACGTGGACCTCGATCTCATCCCGTTTCGCCGGATGGCCGCCGGTGAACTGAACAGCTACACGGTGGAGAAACGTTTCATTCATAAGCAAGGGCACCATGTCTGGGCGCGCCTGACTCTGTCTCTCGTACGCGATGCCGAGGGCCGGCCCGACTACCAGATCGCTGTCATCGAAAATATCACCGAGCGCAAGAGATCGGAGGAGGAACTCAAGGAAGCCATATCCGCTGCCGAAAAGGCCAGCCGCTCCAAGAGCGAGTTTTTAGCAAACATGAGCCATGAGATTCGCACGCCGATGACGGTCTTCATGGCGGCCATCGAGCATCTTATGCAGATCGACCGAAGTCCCGAGCGCCGGCACCTCTTGGGGATGGCGGAGCAGTCAGCCAAGCGCCTGCGTTCCCTGATCGATGACATCCTCGATTTCTCTCGTATCGAGGCCCAGAAGGTGGATATCGAGGCAGAACCTTTTGATCTTCGGGCATGCGTGGACGAGGCGATCGGCATGTTTGCTCTGGCCGCCCGGGAGAAAAACATCAGCCTCAAATCGGAGGTATCCCCGGCAGTGCCCGATCTCGCAATCGGCGACCCAAATCGTCTTGGGCAGGTTTTGACTAACCTGATCGGCAATGCAGTCAAATTCACCCACGAGGGAAAAATCCGTGTCCGGGTGCAGCCCCGTGGGGAATTCCTTGAGTTTTCTGTGGCCGATACCGGTATCGGCATCCCCAGGGAGAAACGTCATCTGCTCTTCCAGAGTTTCACACAGGTGGACAGTTCCTTAACCCGGAAATTCGGGGGTACCGGTCTGGGCCTTGCGATCTCCAAGGGTTTGGTCCACCTGATGGGAGGAGATATTTCTGTCCGGAGCCGGGAAGGAAAAGGAAGCGTCTTCACCTTCACTATTCCCTTGAAAAGTGCCGAGAAACAACCTGAGACAACGATCGTCGCCCCCTCGAAGGAACCCGGGAAAGAAATATTCGACGCCCGCATTCTGCTGGCCGAAGATGACCCGCTGATCCGGGATGTGATCACCCTGATGCTGGCCCAGCGCGGCTGGCAAGCGGTAACTGCTGAAACCGGATGGGATGCCGTCGAGAAATGGGAGAGCGGGAATTTCGAGCTTGTCCTCATGGATTTGCAGATGCCGGAGATGAACGGTTTGGAGGCGACCCGGACTATCCGCGAAAGGGAGGCTGATCGTAACAAGCGCGCCTGCATTATCGGGCTGACCGCTCATGCCCGGCGCGAAATTATGGAGGACTGTCTGAAGGCGGGAATGGACAGGGTATTAACCAAGCCCGTCCAGATGAGCGATCTGTATTCGGCTATCGGCGATTGCCTTGAATAAATGGCCGAGGCGACCGCACCGTCTCAGGTATCACCGGTGCCAGCACTGTTTCCGGCGATCTCGGCCGCGACTTTTCGGACACAGAAAAAGGGCCATTCTAATCCTCGGATTGGATGGCCCTTTATCGTTATGAGGAAATGTGGGCCATTATAGTATTAAAAACTTTAAAAGGAGAATTTTCCTTTGCTTTGATAATATAAATACTATATTTTTCCTGTACATAGATGAAAAGGCAAACCCGGAGCAATCCGGGGACGCAAAGCCACGGGTCCTCGGCCACCTCCTGATTGGTTGGCACGGATAGCCGGGTTGCCGAAGAAGGTTCCCCCCCCGGAAGCCTATGGCTCGTCTTCGGAAGAACGGCGGGCTTTTTGTTTTTCTCTTGAATCAGCCCCTCCTGCGGCTTTCAAATGCCTGACGCCAGTTCATTGACCTCCCAGTTGTTCCGGGATACTACCAATTACTGGAAGCATTGTCTTTGGTTGTAAACGCCTCGCGCTTGACGATCGACAGGATCGTTCCGAAGATTAAATGCTCAACCAACCGGCACCCCCCAGGGGAGTAAATATGACGCGTGACCCACAACACATCAAGAATAGGTCTACTCCCGTGAAAAACGCCGGGGAGAATATTGATGAATGTGCACCTGAAGTCCCCCGGCGGCATGGCCTGACTCGTGTTGCGCTGATTGGCACCATCGTGCTGATTTTGCTGCTAGCCTGCGGACTCGTGGCCCACGACCATGCCGAGTGGAAGCGTGCGGAACGCAATGCCTTGGCCCATCACGCCGAGCATGTTCGACAATCGACAGAGGCGTACTTCGATCATTACGAATCCCTCCTGCGCGCCATTGCCGAAACCGATTGCATGCGCCTCGACGGTGGGGACGGTTGCAGCGCCTTCCTCGCTCGTCTTGTGGGACAATTTCCTCAGATTGTGAACTTTGCGGCGACCAGCGCCGATGGCCGATTCCTAGCTTCTAGCCGCCCATTCTGGCCGAATGATCCCCCGACTGCATCGGCATTACCGTTCTTTAAAGCCTTGGCCTCCGGAGCGCCCCGCTACGTCATGGACCCTCACTTGGGTCCTATTAGTGGACAAGTTGTAACCGGCTTAGTGGTTCCCCTACAGGATAGCCATGAGCGCTTCAAAGGTTTAGTGGGATTAAGTATTGAGCTTGCCGAACTCGCGCAGGTATGGTCTGCTACGACTCTGCCACACGATTTCAGCATTGCCGTCGTCGATCGCAGCGGAACCGTCATCTTCGCCAATCCGGAGAGCCCTTTAACATCCGGAGCGAGAATTGAGGAATTGTCGAATTTAAAGGTTAATGAAACCAGACTACCGAGAAGTTCCACTCTGCGCCTAGCGGGGAGAGAGTTCGAAGTCTGGACGGAAAGCGTCCCTGTTGCTGAGTGGACCTTGCTGACTTTTGGGCCTTCAACCGACGAACTTGCGGGCTACCTGCGCCATCGCCCGTTGGTCTGGGGAGTGGGAGTGACCATTTTGCTGCTGGCGGCTACGGGGATGCTCCTTTCAATCCGAGAAGGGTATTTTTACCGTCGCCTGCATGCGAGTGAAGAGCTGTTGCGCCAGCATAAGGACAAACTTGAGGTGCTCGTAGCGGCTCGCACTGCTGAACTCGCCGCCAGTGAGGCACGCTACCGGCAGATCGTCGAGACGGCACAAGAAGGCATATGGGTTCTTGATGCTGCAAACATCACCTCTTTTGTGAACCAGAAAATGGCTGAAATGCTCGGTTATGGAACAGAAGAGATGGTAGGGCGACCCGTCTTCGATTTCATGGACGACGCTAGTTGTGCGCTGGCAGAAGATCACATGATGCACCGGCGAGAGGGGATCAGCGAACAAACCGATTTCCGGTTCCGGCGCAAGAACGGCTCCGACCTATGGGTTTTGCTGGCAACCAACCCCCTCATCGACGAGACAAGTTGCTACGTTGGCACCCTGGCGATGGTCATGGACATCACCTACCGAAAACGAGCAGAGGATACGCTGCGAGAAAGTGAGCGGCGCTACAGCGACATGCTCAGCAACGTCGATTTGATTTCCATGACGCTCGATCGGGACGCGCGGGTTACCTTCTGCAATGATTACCTGTTGCGACTGACAGGCTGGCGGCGCGAGGAGATTCTCGGTTCGAACTGGTTTGATCTCTTCATCCCGCCGGAGAACGTCGAGCTGAAAGATATTTTCGCAAAGGTGCTCAATAACATGCCGGACACGAGGCATCATGAGAACGAGATCCTTACCCGTTCCGGTGAGCGGCGGCTTATTCACTGGAATAACTCGGTGCTGTGTTCAGCCTCTGGGGATGTGATCGGAACCGCGAGCATCGGCGAAGACATCACCGAGCAAAAACGTTACGAAGAGCAACTCCAGCATCTGGGCACCCACGATGCGTTAACCGGGCTGGCCAATCGGGCTCTGCTGCAGGATCGCCTGGACCAGTCGCTCCATTATGCACATCGTTCCGGGCGGATCGTGGCGGTGCTGCTGCTCGACCTCGACCGCTTCAAAGTGATCAACGACAGCCTCGGCCATGCCTTCGGCGACCAGTTGCTGTACGCTGTGGCGCAGCGCCTGCAGCAAAAAGTTCGCAATGCCGACACCGTGGCTCGACTGGGCGGGGACGAATTTGTCGTCCTGCTGGCGGAGGTCGCTGAGGCCGAAGACGTGGGTCTGGTGGCGAGAAAAATTCTCGACCACCTGTCCTTGCCCTACCAGATCTGTGATCGGGAGATCACCATCACCGCCAGTCTCGGCGTCAGTCTCTACCCTAAAGACAGCGTCGATGGGCCCACCCTGATCCGCAACGCCGACCTGGCCATGTATCGGGCCAAAAAAAATGACAGCAGCAACTTCGCTTTTTATTCCCCGGAGATGAACCAACGAATTCTTGAAACACTGGAACTCGAAGGCGCCTTGCGCCAGGCTCTTGAACGCGAGGAATTCTGTCTGCACTACCAACCAAAGGTCGACCTGTTCAGCGGCCGCGTCATCGGCTGCGAGGCCCTGGTGCGCTGGCGCCATCCGCTCCGGGGGATGATTTCGCCGGCCGACTTCATTCCTCTGGCAGAAGAGACTGGGTTGATCGTACCGCTCGGAACCTGGGTCCTGGAGGAAGCGTGTAGGCAGACCAGGGCCTGGCAGGACGAGGGTCTGCCAGTGCTGAGCGTCGCCGTCAACCTCTCCGCACGGCAGTTCCGCAAAGGGGACCTGCCGCAGCTCGTTGAGGAGATTCTGCGCAACGCCGGACTGGACCCGCGCCTGCTGGAACTGGAACTGACCGAGAGCATGGTCATGGATGATCCCACCGAAGCGGAGCGGACCATGCACACCCTCAAGGAGCTGGGCGTGAGCCTTAGTCTTGACGACTTCGGTACCGGTTACTCGAGCCTCAACTATCTGCGCCGATTCCCGGTCGACAGTCTCAAGATCGATCGCTCCTTCATCCGGGACGTGGCCACCGATCCAAGTGGCGCCTCCGTCGTCACCAGCGTCATTGCCATTGCGCATAACTTGGGTTTGACTGCTGTCGCCGAAGGGGTTGAGACTTGCGAGCAACTCAACTTTCTCGCCGGTTGCGGATGCGACACCTATCAGGGGTACCTTTTCAGCAAGCCCCTGCCGGCCGAGGAGTTCACCAATCTGCTACATGAGGCGTCGTAGCCTTTGACTAGGTATGGGTGCCTCCGGGAAGTGAGTTCACGCCAAAATATCGATTGAGAGGGTCACAAAATCCAACGGAGAAGAATGGCTAACTGCCAGTTCTGCGTTTGATTTCCGGTAAGAAGCTTTCTGCCACCAATTCCCAGAAGTCACCGGTGCCAGCACAGTTTTTCGGCGGTCTTGGTGCCGGGACTTTTCAGACATGAAGAAAGGGCCATTTTCATCCACAGGATGAGGTGGCCCTTTTTCGCAGGTCAGACTTTTCAGGAAATGCCTACTGGCCGCTATTTTTCAAATATGAAACTCAGGAGTAGAACTTTTCGGAATATTCAGATGTTTTCATCTAGACCTTCACCACTTCTTCCTGAAACTCAAGAGTTGTAAGAAAAAACTGATAATTTTTATGGTATAAGATTTTTAATAACCATGAAAAGCTAAACTGCCTGAAAAGGCAGGACGGAAAGCCGTGGGCCTTTGGCTCGTTTTTCGTCAAAGTCTACCGGGCCGTCAAGGGTTTAGTCCTCTTGGTGTGCCCGTTTTTTTTTGAAAAATATCAATGGGTCCAGGAGGTTGCCATGAAAAAGGTAATTTTAGCTTCAACATTATTAGCACTGATATTGTCTGTATACGCTTGTGGCGGTGGCGGTGGCGGTGATGGAGGAGAGGACGAGGTCATTATCGACACGCTCGAGATGGCCATTGATGACCCGAGTGATTCTGACTCACTGACTTTGCCAAGCCACGCAGAGGTGTTGGTCGTCGGTGGTTACGCTTTGGAGTCCCCTTACGGGAAAATCAAGGGCGAAACAGGTTGTTTTTGCGGATTTGCCTGTCTCGAATACCCTTACAGCCCAGAATGCTACTACACCAGATACAGTGCCAGGGTCGATGTCATTGTGACCAATCAGACGACTGGTGAAACTATCTTTGCGCTCATCTACGCCGACCAGAAAGCTCCGAGCGAAAGCTCCTATCGATGGTCGGTATCTGTCCCTCTAGTGGTCGGTACCAATCAAATTGTGGCGGATGCTGACGACGGCATGGGCTATCGAGGAAGTGATGTTTTAATTGTAAGCAACCCTTGAATAAGCAAGGAGGTGGCCAAGGAGTCGCCCTCCTTCTTTTCATATAAGTCACGATTTTTTGAGTTCTGAATAACTGGTTGAGACCCAATAGAAAGGGGGCGGATATGGCAGAAAGGAAGGTCACAGTTCTTGCACGATTCAAAGCAAAAGAGGGTATGGAAGAGCAATTAAAACAAGCGATTATGGCGTGTGTGGCACCGACCCGGGCAGAGGCTGGATGCATCAACTATGACCTGCACCAGCTTGCCGATGACAAGGGGAAATTGGTCCTCTATGAAAACTGGAGGAGCAAGAAGGACCTTGAGGTTCACCTTGAGATGCCATACCTGAAGGAATTGAAGGCAAAGGCGGGGGAGCTCTGCTCCGAACCCATCGAGATCACCCTGTGGGAAATGGTATCAAAGCCGGTATGATTTTCCTTAGATGTAGTAGCTCAGACTCAATCTTACACCCACTGTAAGATTTGGTTGAGTTCAGCAAAGACCACAATGTCTAATAATCTCATATGTCACTCCCCACAAGACACATTTTGGCAATCCTACAATGGCGAGTTTTTTTGGACACTCGAAAAGGCCGATTTAATCCCTTATCGGAGGATTGCTCCAAGCTGTTGCTCCAGGCTTGACGCGCACCTCCCATGTGTGTTTAAAATGTTAAACACGTTAACAGTAAGGGGTCGCCCCGGAGGAAGAAAATGATCGGATTGCGAGATAAAGAGATCGAGGCAAGATTGGAGAGGCTCGCCCAGAAGACGGGCAGGAGCAAGTCTTTTTACGTGCGACAAGCCCTCCAGGAGTTTCTGGAGGATCGGGAAGACTACCTGCTAGGGCTGGCGCGGCTGGAAGCCGGCGGCCGCCGTCTGAGCCTGGAGGAGGCGGAAAAGGAGTTGAATGGCCTGGACAGTTGAAATCCAGGAGCAAGCTCTGGATGATTTGCGTCGGCTGGACCATGAGCCTCGCCGGCGCATACTGAAATACTTCAGGGAGAGGCTTGAGGGGACCGAAAACCCCAGGCAGTTCGGCAAACCTCTGGTTGGAGACAGGGCTGGCTTTTGGCGGTACCGCATCGGGGATTACAGGGCCATTTGCCACTTGGAAGATCAGGTCCTCACGATCTTGGTAGTTGAAGTAGGTCACCGGAAAAATATCTACGACTGAAGTTATCACAGATGGCCACCTCGGCTTCTCCGGGGTGGCCATTCTTTTTCTGAATGCCTACGGATTCTTTTGGCAGTTTTCCGCATAGAGCCGATAAACCGATGACCTGCTGATGCGGTAATGTTCGGCGAGTGGACGTGATTCGCACTTTAGGGATGCATACTGATGACACAGATTAAATATTATTGGGAAGATTTCACGCCGGGCTGGCAGCACGAGTCGCAGCCGAGAGTGATCACATCGGACGAGATCATCACGTTCGCGCGCGAATACGATCCACAGGCTTACCATACCGACGAAGAGGCAGCGAAATCCTCACCTTTTGGCGGTCTTATCGCCAGCGGCTGGCAGACTTGCAGCGTGGCGATGCGGCTCATGTGTGACGGCTACCTACTCCAAACCTCGTGCATCGGATCGCCAGGGCTCGATGAGTTGCGTTGGTTCAAGCCGGTCAGACCCGGCGATGCGCTTCGGCTGCATTCGATAGTGCTCGACCAGACTCCATCGCAGAAGGATCAGACCCGCGGCACAGTTAAATTCCGCTGGGACGTGCTCAACCAGAAGAATGAAGTCGTATGCTCCATGACGGGCCGGCAGCATTACCGTCGACGCACGCCGGCAAGGATATGATCTTGTGGGACCCCTTTTCGCAGGTCAGGGGATGAAAGAATGGATACTCCCAAGGCCTTATGGGTCAATCAACAAAGCAGGATGATTTACGGATCGCCGACATTCTGAACCGCTCTGGCCTCTTTGGCAGAGCGTCGTACTGAAAGCTCGGCCATCTGGATCATTCCGGTGCTTTTATTGCGCAGTTCAGAAGAAGGGGTAAACTCCAAAGGAGCACAAAGAACCACAGCTTGGGCAAGTCCTTGCCAAAGATGATGCAGTTAACACGGGGGCTGAAAATGAGCTATTCTGCATCACTTTTCGCAACTGCCATTGAAGCAATATCAAAAAATAAAAAAACTGGAAATGGCACTCTCATTACCGCTGCGGGGTCGGTGATTCGATACCCTATTTTTGACCATCAAGGCCCTGAATGCTTTGGAATACATGCGCCTCCTGACTGCCCCCAATCGAGTTGAGTTCAGTTAGAGGCGACAACTATGCTGACACAGGGGGCTACCACATGTTTTAAGGATTTATCGGACATCCAAGTGTCGATTTCCCTCTCCACGTACAGGGACCTCGCCTCTAGCTGCGCACCTTATTGGATGGCACCGATGCCGAGTCGGCGGCTCGCCCATTTAAGATGGCCGGGATCCATCCCGGCTCACCTCTTCCTCCTTCGCCTATCCTTACCTTGACAACCCCCTCCCCAAAGTAGCAGGATAGAGACCTTCAATGACCGTCGGATTGCCTGTCCTCCCAAAGAAAACGATCGATGCGGCTGACCCTCAAAATAACGATAGCCATTCTGCTCGGGGTGGCGCTCCTGTTCTCTCTAAACAGCTATCTTTCCATCCAACGCGAAAGAGCCCAGTTGAAGGAAAGACTGAGCCGCGAAGCGCGTCACCTGGGAGAGAGCCTCAGGGTCATGCTGACGGAAATATGGCGGATTGGGGGAGAGCAGGCGGCCATCGGTTTTCTGGAAAACTCCAACCTGGTCAGCGGCCCCCTCAAGGTTCGCTGGGTCTGGCTCGAGGGGCAAGCCGCACCCCGCTATCTCCCCCGCTTTTCCAGGGATGAACTCTCCCCGCTGCAAAAGGGAGAGACTTTCTCGCTACTGGCCGAGTCGAAGGAAGGTCATGACTTTTTGGTGACCTACCTTCCCGTCATGACCGCCGGGGGGAGGCCCGGCGCCATCGAGGTCAGTGAATCACTCGACGAACTGCACGGCTATGTCCGGGAGAGCCTGCGTCGCTCGGCGCTGCTGATGGTGGCCACCATCGGCTCAGGTCTGTTGCTGATGACGGTCCTCGGAAGCTTCTGGATAAACCGTCCTGTCCGGAAGCTGACCGAACAGGCGGAACGGATCGGCGCCGGCGACTTTTCCACCGCCGTTACCGTATCGGGACGGGATGAGCTGGCCATCCTGGCCGGCACTATCGATCGCATGCGCAGCCAGTTGGCCGAAGCTCGGGAAGCGGAGCAGGCGGCCAATCATGCCAAGATCCAGGCGCTGGAAAAGCTGCGCCATACCGAGCGCCTAGCCACGGTCGGGCGTCTTTCGGCCGGCATGGCACACGAACTCGGAACCCCTCTCAACGTCATTTCCGGCCGGGCCAAACTGATTGCCGGGCAGGACCTCTCACCGGAAGAGACGGCGCGTTCAGCCCGGATTATCGGCGAACAAGCCGAGCGGATGACTGCCATCATGCGCCAGCTTCTCGACTTCGCCCGCCGCGGCCAGGCGCGCAAGCAGCCGGTTGAGCTGAGCGGACTGATCAAGGGGACGCTCGACCTCCTTGCACCGACTGCCCGCAATCAGGGGATCGATCTGCACTGGGAGGCCGAAGAGGGGTCTCTGACCGTCAACGCCGATCCCGGTCAGCTCCAGCAGGTGCTGCTCAACCTGGCCATGAATGGCATCCAGTCCATGCCCGAGGGAGGGCGATTGTCCCTGCAATTGAAAAAGGATTGCGCCTCCTCTCCGCCGGAGGGGAGGGCGGCGGAGAACGGCTCCTGGTGCTGTATCCGGGTCGAAGACCAGGGAGTGGGGATTGCTCCGGAGAACCTGTCCCATATCTTCGATCCCTTTTACACCACCAAGGATGTCGGCCGGGGAACCGGCCTCGGTCTCTCCATCGCTTACGGGATCGCCGAGGAGCATGGCGGATGGATCGAGGTCGCCAGCACCCCCAGTGAGGGGAGTTGCTTCAGTGTCTTTCTGCCCCAAGCGACCCGTGGAGAAAAAGGATGAACGATATCCGACCGACGGGCCGCATCCTGATCGTCGATGACGATCAGGCCCTGTGCGAACTGCTCGAGGAGACCCTGGCCCGGCGCGGTCATCGGGTCCGGAGCGCCCGCAGCGCCCGGGCTGCAGGGGAAATTCTCCACCGGGAAGAGATCGACGTGGTTCTGACCGATCTCAACATGCCGGGACCGAGCGGCATCGACTTATGCGCCGAGCTGCGCGCCAATCGCCCGGACCTGCCGGTGGTGATCATGACCGCTTTCGGTTCCCTGGAAACCGCCATCGCGGCCCTGCGGGCCGGCGCCTACGACTTCGTCACCAAACCGGTCGATTTCGACCTGCTCGGCTTCTCCCTGGAGCGGGCCCTGCAACATCGGCAGCTGCAGGAAAAAATCCGGCTTCTCAAGGATCAGGTTCGGCTCAGCCGGCCCCAGGGCGAATTGACCGGCGACAGCCCGGTGCTGCAAAAGGTCAGGGAACAGATCAGCCGCATTGCCGATCTGGACACCTCCATTCTGATCAGCGGTGAAAGCGGCACCGGAAAGGAGCTGGTCGCCCGGGCCCTGCACCGCCAGAGCCGGCGCCGAAAGGGCCCCTTCGTCGCCATCAACTGCGCCGCACTGCCGGAGAGCCTGCTGGAGAGCGAACTGTTCGGCCATGTGCGCGGCGCCTTCACCGATGCCCGGGAAAACCGCCGCGGCCTCTTTGCCGAGGCCTCGGGCGGCACCCTTTTCCTCGACGAGATCGGCGAACTCACATTGTCCCTGCAGCCGAAACTGTTGCGAGTGCTGGAGGAGCGCAAGGTCCGACCTCTGGGGGGAGGGCAGGAAATCGACTGCGACGTCCGGATCGTGGCCGCCAGCCATCGCGACCTGGCCGAAGCCGTCAAGGAGGGAAGCTTCCGGAGCGATCTCTACTACCGCCTCAATGTCATCCAGATCGAGCTGCCGCCGCTGCGCGCCCGGGGCAACGACATTCTGCTGCTGGCCCAGGGCTTTATCACCGAGCTCGCCGGCCGGTTCGGCAAATCGGTCAGCGGCCTGGCTGAGCCGGCCGCAGCCCGTCTGCTCGCCTATCGCTGGCCGGGAAACGTACGCGAACTGCGCAACGTCATTGAGAGGGCCCTGGCCCTCACCCTCCACGACCGCATCACCGTCGAAGACCTGCCCGAACATTTGCAGGAATCAAGCGGGGAGATCCCCTACCCGAGCGGGACCGTCGATGCGCTCTCGCTCCTCCCGCTGGCCGAGATGGAGCGCCGCTACATCGACAAAGTCCTCGACCAGGTCGGGGGCAACCGGACCCTGGCGGCGCGCATTCTGGGGGTGGATCGCAAGACCCTCTACCGCAAGTTGAAAGAGGACTAAAGACTTTTCCCCTTTTCCCCGCTCAATCCTTCTCCGCCCCGTCGAAAGCTCGAATCCCTTCCGCTCCTTCACGCCTCTGTCTCAAGGTGACGGCCTTCGTGAACTCCCGCCTCTCGTCCGGGGCATTTTGACCCCTCGGGGGCATGATGCCCCAACCACCATTCATCTCAACTCACCGTTTTTGAAGAGGATTTTGTCTTGGCACAAGGGTTGCCTTACTTGTCAGGAACCCTTTATCGGAGGCGCCCGGATGAGAGAGAAAGACCTTGAAAATCCCAACCCAAGGATTCTGCTCGCCGAAGACGATCATGACCTGCGGGAACTGCTCGCCTTCTCCCTGTTTCGTGCAGGATACAGTGTCACCAGTTGCGGCAACGGACTGGAATTGCTGGAACGCCTGGAGCCCCATCCGGAAGCGGGAGGCGAACGGTTCGATCTTGTATTGACCGACCTGCGCATGCCGGCCCTGACCGGCCTGGAAGTTCTCGAAGCCCTGCACGACCTGCCCCGGCGTCCCCCCTTTGTCTGCATGACCGCCTTCGGCGATGCCTCTACCCATGCGGCGGCCAGGAAGCTGGGAGCCGCTTTGACGATCGACAAGCCTTTCGACCTCGACCAACTCATCGCTCTTGTCAGCGTTTTGTGCCCATTGGGCAGAAGGAAAGTTAACAAACCAAGGAGAATGTCATGAGAAAAAGATCTCAACGGTTCACGGCAGCCGGGTTCGCTCTGCTGATCGCCATCGGTCTCGGTTTCCTCTTTTCGGCGACGCCGGCAATCGCTCGGGAAGAGGGGCTGGAGAGTCTGCGCCAGAGCGGCCAGGCATTCCGCGGCGTGGCAAAGAAGGTCTCCCCGGCGGTGGTCTTCATCCAGGTGGAACAGGAGGTTGCCGCTCAGGATCCGGCCCAGTACTTCTCCCCTTCCGGCAGCCCTTTTGGCGATGAATTCTTCCGTCATTTCTTCGGCGAGCCGCCCCGGTCTCAGCGGCCGCGCCAGGCGCCGTCAAAGCGCCGTTCAGTCGGCCAAGGGTCGGGATTCATCATTTCTCCCGACGGCTATATCCTGACCAACAACCATGTGGTCGATAAAGCCGACAAGGTGCGGGTCAAGACGCAGGACGGTCGCGAATACACCGCCAAAGTCGTCGGCGCCGACCCTCCCAGCGACCTGGCGGTGATCAAGATCGATAAAAGCGATCTTCCTTTCCTGGATCTCGGCGACTCCGACCGGCTCGAGGTTGGAGATTGGGTACTGGCCGTCGGCAACCCCTTCGGACTCTCCCATACCCTCACCGCCGGCATCGTCAGCGCCAAGGGGCGAAACGGCATCGGCCTGAACGACTACGAAAACTTCATTCAGACCGATGCCGCCATCAACCCCGGCAATTCGGGCGGCCCGCTGGTCGACCTGGATGGCGAGGTGGTCGGAATCAATACCGCCATTTTCAGCCGTAGCGGCGGTTACATAGGGATCGGCTTCGCCATTCCGGTCAACATGGCCAGGCAGATCCGGGACCAGCTGATAGAGCACGGAGAGGTGACCCGCGGCCGACTCGGAGCCTATATCCAGGATCTGACCACGGATCTGGCCGAATCCTTCGGCCTGAAGGACACGCAGGGGATTCTGGTGTCCGAGGTGATGGAAGGCTCGTCGGCCGAAAAGGCGGAACTCCAGCGCGGGGACGTCATCCGCAGGGTCGACGGCGAAAAAGTCAGTGGCGCCGCCGAGCTCCGCAACCGGATCGCCCTCACCCCTCCCGGCACCGAGGTTGTCTTGACGGTCCTGCGCGATGGCAAGGAGAAGCATCTGACAGCCGTCGTCGGAAAGCTCGAAGGCGAGAGCGGGCCCGCGACCAAACCCGGCAAGCTGCCCGAGATCGGTCTAGGCCTGCAGGCGCTGACCCCCGAGCTGGCAGAGCGGCTCGGCTACCAGGGGGAGAAAGGGGTTCTGATCGCCGCCGTCGCGCCGAATTCCCCGGCTGCCGATGCCGGCATTGAACGGGGAGATCTGATTCAGGAAATTGATCGCCAGGAGGTGTCTGATCCCGACGAGGCGCACCGGATACTCATGGCGGCCAAAGGGAAAACCTACCTGCTGCTGATCAGACACGGCGAGTCGACCCGCTACTTGACATTGAAGAGTGAAGGCTGAGATCCTCGGCCGCATGAGCTGCCAAAGCCCCCGCTCATACAGCGGGGGCTTTGGCTTTCTGAACGCAATGAGCGAAAATTCCGCAAATCAGGGATAAAAGAAATTGACAAACATAACAATGTTATACAAAATTGAATTCAAGGTTGAATTCAAAAGAGAATTCATTATGGAATGCGACAGTCTAATCAATATGGCAACCGTTGGTGCTTGCCGGCATGTGCCGGAACCTTTTAAAAAGGCACCTCGGGCTGAAAATGTCATTTTCGAGAATTCGGCATTTGTCCTGTTGACATGAAAGCTGACCCGTGATTTCATAAAACACTGTTTCGTCTGAGCGTCGCTAAAGGCGCCCCCCCGCTTGCCCCTGGAGTAAGGTTGCCTATGCTGAATTTTATCGGAATCCTCTTCGACGGCCTGGCCCTCGGGATGCTGCTGTTCATCATCTCCGTCGGACTCTCCATTACCTTGGGCCTGATGGGATTCAACAACCTGGCCCACGGCGTCTTCGCCATGGCGGGGGGCTACCTGCTGGTGGACCTGATGGGGCAGGCCGGCATCGGGTTCATCGAGGCCCTGCCGATCGTTTTCATCGCGGGGGCCGCCGCCAGCCTGCCCCTGGAGCGCCTGCTCTATCGCCCCCTCTATAAAAGCACTCCGCTCGACCAGGTGCTGCTTACGGTCGGGATCATTTTCATTGCCACCGCCGGAGCCCATTTCCAGTGGGGTCCGAATCCGCAGCCGGTGGATATTCCGGCAGCGCTTGCCGGACAGATCTCCCTGGGCGGCCTCGACATGTCGCGCTACAGCCTGTTTCTGATGGGAGTCGGGATTTCAATCACCCTCGCCCTGCTGTTCGGCCTGGTGCGCACCCGCTTCGGAGCTAAAATCCGGGCCTCCGTCGACAACCAGAGGACGGCCGCGGCGATGGGGATCCGGGTGGACCGTGTTTTCCAGATCACCTTCGCCGTCGGCAGCGGCCTGGCCGCCCTGGGCGGGGCCGTCGGCATCAAGGTCATCGGCCTGGACCCGCAGTTCGGGTTCAAGTATCTCGTCTACTTTCTGCTGGTCGTGGTCGTCGGAGGGCCCGGTTCGGTGCTCGGGACCCTGCTGGCCTCGCTGCTGCTCGGCGTCGTGGACATTACCGGAAAATACTATGTTCCGCAGATCGGCGCCTTCGTCATCTATGCGACGATGATCCTGCTGCTGCTGCTCTTTCCTCAAGGGCTGCTGGGACGGAGGAAGACCAAATGAATGATGGCGTCGCAAAAAGTCCGCCCTGCGGCGTTACGGCGTTTTTTTCAGGACCTCGATACCTGATGTATGCCTTCGCCCCAGAAAAACCACACGAACTTTTTGCTTAGCCATCCTCTGAGTCATTGCGAAGGCATCAAATGAATACGTCCCCGAGGGATACATCGAACCGCGAAACGGGCTATCTCAAGTCCATGCAGGACCGCGACCGTTGGAAGCCGGCGGAGATCCTGTTCTGGATCGCACTGCTGTGCCTGTTTTTCGTTTTTCCGACCAAGCTGGTGTTCGCCTCCCAGATCCTGATCACCGGCTTGTTCGCCCTGTCCCTCGATCTGATCCTGGGCTTCGGCGGCATCGTGACGCTGGGGCATGCCGCCTTCTTCGGCCTGGGCGCCTATACGGCAGGCCTGCTGGCCACCCACGGCTGGCAGGAGCCGCTGAGCGGGTTGCTGGCGGCCGGCCTGGTCGCCGGGGCGGCCGGTTATCTCAGCAGCTTTCTGCTGCTGCGGGGCGGCGACCTGACGCGACTGATGATCACCCTGGGGATCGGCCTGCTGCTCTACGAGATCGCCAACAGCGCCTCCGACTTCACCGGCGGCGTCGACGGCCTGCAGGGGGTTGAAATCGACAAGCTGTTCGGCGCCTTCTCCTTCGATCTCTACGGCAGGACGTCTTACCTCTACGTGCTCGGCGTGAGCTTTGTCCTCTTTGCCGTGACCCGCAGCATGATGCATTCCCCTTACGGGCTCGCCCTGCGCAGCTTCCGCGACAACTCGACCCGGGCCCTCGCCATCGGCATCCCCGTCAAGGCCATCCTGACCAATATCTACACCTATTCGGCGGTGCTCGCCGGTTTCGCAGGGGCACTGCTGACCCAGTCGACCCAGTTCGTCAGCCTCGATGTCCTGAGCTTCGAGCGTTCGGCGGAACTGCTGATCATGCTGATCATCGGCGGCACCGCGACGATGTACGGCGGTTTTGTCGGGGCCGCCGTGTTCATGCTGGTCCAGGACCGGCTCTCCAACATCAATCCGCAATACTGGAACTTCTGGCTCGGCCTGCTGCTGGTCGTGATGACGCTCTATCTGCGGGGCGGCATTCTCGGCGGCCTGGGCAGATTGGCGCAGCTGCCTGGACGGCGCCGCAAGAAGGATAACGCATGAGTGCTGTTCTAGAAACGCGGGGCCTGTGGAAGTCTTTCGGCGGTCTGATGGTCACCAAGGGGGTGAACCTCTCCATCGCCCCGGGCGCCCGTCATGCGCTGATCGGACCGAACGGCGCCGGCAAAACCACCCTGATCAATCAGATCACCGGAGTCCTGCGCCCCTCCGAAGGCTCCATCTGGCTCGGCGGGGCCAACATCACGCACCTGCCCCCCGACGAGCGCGTCCGGCGCGGCCTGTCGCGGACGTTCCAGATCAACACCCTCTTTCCCCATCTGACGCCCCTGGAGTCCGTCACCAACGCGATCTGTGTCCGCAAGCATCGGCAGATGAGCCTCCTGAAGCGGCGCTTTACCAGGCTGTCGCGGCGGATCTCCGAAATAGACGAAGCGTACGCCCTGCTGGAACAGCTGAACCTGGCCCGGGATTGTTTTGTCGTTACCCACAAGCTGGCCTACGGCAAACAGCGCCTGCTTGAAATGGCGCTGGCGCTGGTGGCTCGGCCGAAGATGCTTCTGCTGGACGAACCGGCGGCCGGAGTCCCGGAAGGGGAAAGCGACGAGCTGTTCGCCGTGCTGGCGCAGCTGCCGAAAGACATCAGCATTCTGCTGATCGAACATGACATGAACCTGGTCTTCAATTTTGCCGACCGGATCACGGTGCTGGTCAACGGGGAGGAGCTGGTGACCGGGCTGCCTTCCGAAATCGCCGTCGATCCGCGCGTGCGCGAGGTTTACCTGGGAAAAGGGCACTGAGATGCTGAGGGTTGAAGGAGTATCGGCCGGCTACGGCGAGGCGACTGTCCTGGATGACTGCTCCCTGTCCATGCAGGAAGGTGAAAGCCTTGCCCTGCTGGGAAGAAACGGGGTCGGCAAAAGCACCCTGCTGCTGACGATCATGGGGCATACCCGGCTCCACCGGGGAGCCGTCCTCTGGCGCGGGCAGGACCTGAAGAGAGTGCCCGCCCACGGCCGCGCCAGGGCCGGGCTCGGATGGGTCCCCCAGGAGCGGGAAGTCTTCCCCTCGCTGACGGTCGAGGAGAACCTGACGGTCCCCTCGCTTCCCGGCAAGTGGGACCTGGCCCGGATCTACGCGCTGTTTCCGCGCCTGCAGGCCCGCCGCAAATACTTCGGCAATCAACTCTCCGGAGGCGAGCAGCAGATGCTGTCGATCGGACGGGCGCTGATGCTCAACCCGCAGCTGCTCCTGCTCGATGAGCCGCTGGAGGGGCTGGCGCCGGTCATTGTCGAAGAGCTCTGTGCGGCCATCGACGACATGGTGCGGAATCAAGGACAATCCCTGATCCTGGTCGAGCAGCGCGTGGAGCAGGCCCTCAGCCTGACGCATCGAACCGTCGTCCTGGACCGCGGCCACGTGGTCCATACGGGAGAGAGCCCGGAGCTGCTCAAAGACCTCTCCGTGCTGGAGGGGTGGGTCG
>NZ_KI421422.1:0-12850 GCF_000472285.1 Desulfuromonas sp. TF | reverse complement strand
TACGGCGTTTTTTCAGGACCTCGACATATCTGATGTATGCCTTCGCCCCTGAAAAACCACCAAGCCTTGTAGGACGAATTTTTTGCTTAGCCATCCGATGAGTTTTTTGCGAATGCGTCAATGAATAGACAGGGGTGATGCGTATGGAGTTCAAGGATATTCTCATCCATATCGACGAGACGCCGCAGTGCGCAAAGCGGATCGAATTGGCGATCCATCTGGCCCGCCGGCATGGCGCGCACCTGACCGGGCTCTTTGCGATCACCCAGCTCCCGTACGCGCCCCAGTACGAATCCCGGAAGAAGCAGGCCGCCGCCGCCGAGGAGACGTTCCGGCAGACCGCCGAAGCCGCCGCCGTTTCCGTCGATTGGATCCTGGCGGACTGGGGAGTTCCCACGGTCGGCATGGCCGAGATCATCAATCACTACGCCCACACCCGGGACCTCGTCATCGTCGGCCAGTCCGCCCCGGAGAGGCGCCGCGAAGCCCCTCCCGCCAACCTTCCCGAACAGGTCGTTTTCGGCTCGGGGCGTCCGGTGCTGATCGTTCCTTATGCCGGAGCCTTCACCACGGTCGGCACCAGCTCCATCGTGGCCTGGCGCGGCGGCCGCGCTTCGGCGCGCGCCCTCAACGACTCCCTGCCGCTTTTGATGAATTCAAAGAAGATCTATGCCCTCTCCATCAGAACCTCCGGCGACCGATTTCTCTGCGAGTCTTCGGGCAGCGACATCTGCTCCCACCTGAAGCGGCACGGGTTGTCGTGCGTCGGAGAAGAGATCTCGGCCGCCGACATCCCCGTGGCCAATGTCCTGATGAATTTTGCCTGGGAGAAAGGGTGCGACCTTCTCGTGGTCGGTGTCTATGCCCACGCGACCGGGAAAAAACTGCTCCTCGGACCCGTCGGGCGCCAGCTTTTGAAGGACATGACGCTGCCCGTCCTGATGTCGCACTGACTTTTCTGCCCGGCCGCCTCTCCTCAACGGAGGGCAGCTGATTTTAAGGTCTTCCCGACCGGAGACAGTTCTACAACGGTACTACCTCTTCCGGGGGGCATTTCCCTCCCCGGATTTTCCCCTAGGGGCCCCTAGGAGCCACAAAAGGAGATTACCATGAAAGGAAGAACGCCCGTAATGACACGAATTCGCAGCAGGATGAAAAGCAGTTTGCTGGTCATTGTCTGTGGGGTGCTTATGCTGTGGGGCGGCCAGGCTGCTGCTGCCTCAGACACGGTCAGGATCGGCCTGGTTCTCCAGCTGACCGGGCCCTTCGCGGATTCCGGCCAGCAGATGATCAACGCCATCAAGACCTACATGGCCCAGCACGGCGATACCGTGGCCGGTAAGAAAATCGAACTGGTCTTCAAGGACGTCACCGGCCCGGTGCCGGCTGTTGCGAAGCGGCTCTGCCAGGAACTGGTCGTGCAGGACAAGGTGGACTTCCTCGCAGGCTTCGGCCTCACCCCCGATGCGCTTGCCTGCGCGGCGATCGCCAGCGAAGCGAAGATCCCCCTGATCGACATGCTGGCCGCGACCTCCATCATCACCACCAAGTCCCCCTACATCGCCCGGACTTCGCACACGCTTCCCCAGATCTCCGCGCCCATGGCGCAGTGGGCCTACGACAACGGCTACCGTAAGGTCTACACGCTGGTGGCCGACTACGGTCCTGGCCATGATGCCGCAAAGGCCTTCCAGAAGGCCTTCAGGGACAAGGGGGGCGAGATCGTCGGCGAAGTGGGCGTCCCGCTGAAAAACCTTGAGTTTGCACCCTACCTGCAGCGGGTCAAGGACAGCAAGCCCCAGGGCCTCTTCGTGTTTCTCCCGACGGGGCAGATGGGGGTCTCTTTCATGAGGTCCTTCCAGGAGCGCGGCATGGCGGAAGCGGGGATCAATCTGATTACGACCGGCGACGTGCTTGACGACGGCGCGATGGATTCGATGGGGGACATCACACTGGGCATGATTTCGAGTTACCACTACTCCGCCGCCCATGATTCACCGGAGAATGCCGCATTCATCGCCGCCTACAAGAAGATCGATCCGAACTCGCGCCCCAACGCCCATGCGATCGGCGCCTATGATGGCATGGCCGCCATCTATGAGGTGATCAAGCAGTTGAACGGCAAAATCGATGGCGACAAGGCGATGGAAGTGCTCAAGGGATTGAAAATATCGAGCCCGCGCGGCCCGATTTATATCGATTCGGAGACGCGCGACATCGTGCAGAACGTCTACATACGTAAAGCTGAAAAAGTGGATGGCAAGGTGTACAACATCGAGTTCGAGACCATCAAGGAGGTCAAGGATCCGGGTAAAGAACTCTGATCAGAGCCGAATCGTTCATGACCGGGGATTGGGAGCACACCAATCCCCGGTCCGCACAGAAAGGGCGGATCGTCACCGACCGAGGCCGGCACAGACCCTGAGTTAAATTCGAGGGAGAAGATGGACAATAAGAAAAAAATCCTGATTATCAATCCGGGATCTACCTCAACCAAAATAGCGCTCTATGAATCAGATAAGATGGTGTTCAACGAGTCTGTAGGACATTCCGCGGACGAACTGAAGCCGTTTAAAAATATCTGGGAACAATACGACTTCAGAAAAGAGGCTATTTTAAAAGTCGTCAAAAAGCACGGTATCCGTCTCGCAGCTCTCGATGCCATTGCTTGCCGGGGAGGAAACTGCAAATCCGTGCCGGGAGGTATTTACCGGATTTGCGACCAGATGATCGCGGATCAGAAAAGCGGGATCTATGGAAAGCATCCCGGCGACGTTGTGTGTCTGGTCGTCTATGATCTCGGAAAAGAGTTGAATATTCCAGTATTTACGGTCGACGTCCCGGTGACGGATGAACTGTCTCCCCTAGCCAGATACACGGGAATTCCCAGTATCCGCCGAAAGAGCAGCTTCCACGCCCTGAACCAGAAAGCAACGGCTAAGAAGGTCTCCGCAGGGCTCGGCAAAAAGTATGAAGAGATCAACCTGATCGTGGTTCATCTTGGCGGGGGGATCTCCGTCGGGGCTCACCGGAACGGCAAAGTCGTGGACGTCAACGGCGCCCTGGATGGAGACGGGCCGTTTTCTCCCGAACGCGCCGGATCCGTTCCTACGTCCGACCTGGTCAAAATGTGCTTTAGCGGCAGGTACACCGAAGAAGAAATCCTCCGATTCTTGACCGGCGGCGGCGGCCTCATCGCCCACCTGGGCACCACCAGCGGTATCGAAATCGAGCAGAGGATCGCGGCGGGGGACGCCAAAGCCGCGGAAGTCTATGAGGCAATGGCGTATCAGGTGGCCAAAGAGGTCGGAAGATGCGCAGCCGTACTGGAGGGCCGGGTGGACGCCATCGCCCTGACGGGAAGCCTGGTTCACTCGAAGACGTTGATGGCCAATCTGCAGAAGAGAATTTCTTTCATCGCTCCGATCCACCTGGTCCCCGGTGAAAACGAAATGGAGGCCCTGGGAGAGGGTGTGATGAGATATTTCAATGGAGAAGAAGGACTCGCGGCCTATGCCCCGGAGGAGCTGCAATGATGAGATGTCTGGATGATTTGCTTGTTGCGGTCCAGGACCGACCTCTCAAGAAGATCGCCATCGCCGTACCGGAAGAACCCGACCTGATCAAGCTGGTCAAGCAAGCGACCGAACAGAAACTTGCCGAATTCATTCTCGTCGGGGACGAGATCAGGATAAAGGATCTGCTTGACGAACAGGATCTGGATTTCAGAGACTTCGAAATCCAGCACAGGAAGGATCACAAAGAGGCGGCCGAAAGGGCGGTGCGCCTCGTGGTCGAGAAGATGGCCGAGGTCGTGATGAAGGGAGAGCTTCACACGGCCACCTTTCTGAAAGCCGTCCTGGCAAAGGAAAAGGGGTTGCGGACGGGGAATCTGATCAGTGAAATAACGCTCTACGATAAAGAAGACGAGGATGGCATCAGATTGATCACTGATTGCGCCATGAGCATCATTCCCACCCTCGATGAGAAGCGGCAGATCGTCGAAAATGCCGTCGAACTGGCCTTGAAGCTCGGCTACGAAAAACCTAAAGTTGCTGTTTTGTCGGCTGTTGAGGTGGTCAATCCAGCCATTCCGGATACGCTCGATGCAGCCATTCTGAGCAAGATGGCGGAGCGGGGACAAATCAGGAATGCCATCGTTGACGGACCATTCGCCCTGGACAACGCCATCTCGCTCGCCGCCGCAAGACAAAAAAAGATTGCCGGTGAAGTTGCGGGTCGGGCAGACATCCTTCTTGTGCCGAATCTGCAGGTCGGCAATGTCCTCCGCAAGAGCCTGACCTATATCGCTCACAAAAAGGTGACCTCGGCGGTAATGGGCGCCGGAGCACCGGTCGTCATGTTGTCCCGCACGGACAGCATCGAGGCCAAATTGCTGTCCGTGGCCTTGTCCACATATTTATCCTGACGGGAGCTGACGGACCTCCGTATTTCCCATCCTCATGGCAGCCATTCAGCCGCTGCTCTAATCCTGCCTTGGAGGGCGTAAATATATCACGGAGATAGTCAGAGCAAGAGGAGTGAGGGCGGATGGGGGGTAGCTACGCTCGTAGGGGGGAGGGAGTCAGGGGGCCAGCGGCCCCGCAAGCTTCAGCCGGTCGGGAGCGGTGAATTTCTCCATCGCTGCCCGGAAATCGGCGGGGATTTCGCGCGAGGCCAAACCATCGGCCACAAGATCGGAGCAAACGACGGTCAGCTTGACGGCAACCCGTTCTTGGCCGGCGCAGTCGGCAGCGATGTCCAGGGTAAGGGACTTGGCGCCGAGACGGCTTACCTCCAGCGACCACTCGAGGACATCTTCCATGCGGCTGGGTCTTTTGAAATCCACCTGCAGGTTGACTATCGGAAAGCCCATCTTCATTTGATGGTGCAGGCGTCCCAGGGGAATGCCTAGCCCTTCGCCGAACCAGTCCTCGAACACGCGTTGAGCCATCAGGACAAATTGAGGGTAAAAGACGATGCCCGCCGAATCGCAATCTTCGAATCGTACTTTGTAGGGGCGGATGAATCGAGCCATGCTCTCTCCTGAAATGCGTGGAATCAGAGAACCATTATCGGGATTTTGACCTTATGGATAACATAATTGGAAACCTGTCCGAACAGGAGGCTTCTTAACTCCCCTTCGATGTGCCTGCCGATGATGAGAAGGTCGAATTCTCCGCTGTCGGCGAGGTCGCAAATCGTCTTGCGCGCAGGGCCTTCCATGAAGATCGTCTCGGTTTGTATTCCATTTGAAGAAAAAATCTCCTTCTGGTCTTCGAGGAACTGCTTGGCCGCCTCCCTGGACCGCTCCTCGATGAGGGCATAGGTCGAATCCGGAACGCCTCGATAAGAGATCCTGCTGTTGTCGAACACGTGCAGCAGGGTCAGCGGAGTGGAAAATTTTTCCTTCATTGCAATCAGGGCGTTGATGGTTTTTTTCGAATTCTGCGATCCATCGAGGGGGACCAAGGCTTTCATGTGAACTCCCAGTTGCGCTGGTGCTGTTGATTTCAGGAAATATATGTGGCCAGAGCGACCGACACCAGCTTGGTCTCTGTGCTGTCGGACCGGGACAACATGACGATGGGCGCCGCTGCACCCATGATCGCCGCCGCGATCTTCTTTTCGGCGATATAGACCAGCGCCTTGTGAAGAGCATTGCCGACCTGCAGGTTCGGAACGAGGATGATGTCCGCCTTCCCGGCGACCTCGCCGCCGATCTTTTTCTGTTTGGCGGCGGCGATCGAAAGGGCGTTGTCCAGGGCAAAAGGGCCGTCCACGACGGCGTTTTTTATCTGGCCCCGATCGGCCATCTTGCTCAGAATCGCAGCGTCGAGCGTGTCCGGGATAGCCGGGTTGACTACTTCCAGGGCAGAGAGAACCGCTACTTTGGGTTTTTCATAGCCGAGTTTCCGGGCAAGCTCGACGGCATTTTCGAGGATCTGCTTTTTTTCATCCAGGGTCGGGCTGATGTTCATGGCGCAGTCGGTGATCAGTTGAAGACCTCCGCCATCGATTTTATCGTAAAGGGTTATCTCACTGATCAGGTTTCCCGTCCGGAGTCCTTTTTCTTTCCCCAGGACGGCTTTCAGGAAGGTGGCCGTGTGAAGCTCTCCCTTCATCACGACCTCGGCCATCTTCTCGACCACGAGGCTCACGGCCCTTTCGGCAGCCTGCTTGTGATCCTTTCTGTCCTGGATTTCGAAGTCCTTGAAATCCAGATCCTGCTCGCTGAGCAGTTCCTTTATTCTGTCTTCGTCCCCGACGAGAATGAATTCGGCAAGTCTCAGTTCGGTCGCTTGCTTGACCAGCTTGATCAGGCCGGGTTCCTCCGGTACGGCCAGGGCGATCTTCTTGACTGGTCGGTCCTGGACCGCTACAAGCAAATCATCCAAACATTTCATCTCTGTACTCCTCAGGGGTATAGGCCGCAAGGCCCTCTTCTCCATTGAAATATCTCATCACACCCTCTCCCAGGGCTTCCATTTCATTTTCACCGGGGACCAGATGGATCGGAGCGATAAAGGAAATCCTCTTTCGCAGATTGGCCATCAACGTCTTCGAGTGAACCAGGCTTCCCGTCAGGGCGATGGCGTCCACCCGTCCCTCCAGAACCGCTGCGCATCCCCCGACCTCTTTGGCTACCTGATACGCCATTGCCTCATAGACTTCCGCGGCTTTGGTGTCCCCCGCCGCGATCCTCTGCTCTATTTCGATACCGCTGGTGGTGCCCAGGTGAGCGATGAGGCCGCCGCCGCCGGTCAGCTTTTTCAGGATTTCTTCTTCGGTGTACTTGCCGCTGAAGCACATTTTGACCAGGTCGGACGTAGGAACGGATCCGGCGCGTTCCGGGGAAAACGGCCCGTCGCCGTCCAGGGCGTTGTTCACGTCAACGACTTTCCCCTTCTGGTGGGCGCCGACGGAAATCCCGCCGCCCAGGTGAACCACGATCATGTTGATCTCTTCATACTTCTTGCCGAGCCCCTGTGCAACCTTCTTCGCCGTTGCTTTCTGGTTCAGGGCGTGGAAGCTGCTCTTGCGGCTGATGGAAGGAATTCCGCAATATCTGGCCAACGGGGACATTTCATCCGTCATCGGAACGTCAACCGTAAACACGGGAATATTCAGCTCTTCCCCGAGGTCATAGGCGACGAGACACGCGACGTTGGCGGGATGTCGACCGTAAATTCCACTTTTTTTGTCTTCGATCATTCTTTCGCAGATCTTGTAAATGCCCCCCGGAATCGGTTTGCAGTTTCCTCCGCGGCAGGCAAGGGCATCCAGTTCGGCCAGGGCGATACCATTTTTTTCGATGAAGCCCAGAATAGCCTTTTTTCGAAATTCGTATTGTTCCCAGATGTTTTTAAACTGTTTAAGCTCGTCCGCCGAATGTCCGACCGACTCATTGATCATCAGTTTGTCTGATTCATACAGTGCTATTTTTGTCGAGGTAGATCCTGGATTGATAATCAGAATCTTTTTCTTGCGCTCCATTGTTTCCTCCAGTACAGGTTGTGGCTCAACGCGCGGAACTACCCCCAAAGCCGCACCAGGGCGAGGGTGATGCTGGGAAAGGCGACCAGTATTGCTATGCGGGTAAAATCGGAAAGCAGAAAGGGGAATACGCCCCGGAAACTCTCGCTCATAGGCACATCTTTGGCGAAGCTGTTGATGATGAAGACATTCATCCCTACCGGCGGGGTGATCAGTCCGACTTCCACGACAATGACCGCGATGATTCCGAACCAGATGGCCGTCTCCTCCGGCGGGAGGCCGAAGTCGAGAACGGAGATGATCGGGTAGAAGATAGGGATGGTCAACAGGATCATCGACATGCTGTCCATCACGCACCCGAGGACCAGGTACAGCAACATGATCAACAGAAGGACAACGAGCGGTGAGAAACCGCTTTCGCTGATCATTCTGGCCGCTTCGACGGGCATGCGGGTGAGGGCCAGGAAGGAGTTGAAAATTTCCGCTCCGAGCAGGATGAGGAAAATCATGGCCGTGGACCGGGCCGCACCGTAGACACAGTGCAGAAAGCCTTCCCAGCGCATATTGCCGTGCAGGAACGCCAGCATCCCGGTGCCGAAGGTGCCGACTGCGGCGCCTTCGGTGGGGGTGAACCACCCCCGGTAAATTCCGCCGATCACCAGGATGAAGATCAGGGCGACCGCCCAGATATCCTTGATGCTCTGCAGCCGCTCGGCCACGCTGGTTTTAGGTCCGGCCGGTCCGGCTTCAGGGTTTCTGCGAACGACGATGGCAATGGTAGCCATATAGCCGGCCACCGCCAGGCAGGCGGGGAGGATCGCCGCAATGAAAAGTTTTCCGATGCTCTGTTCGGTCATGATCGCATAAACGACCAGGATGACCGAAGGCGGGATCAGGATCCCCAGCGTCCCGCCGCAGGCCAGGGATGCGGTGGAAAGCGCTCCCGAGTAGCGGTAGCGCTTCATTTCCGGAAGGGCGACCTGAGCCATGGTGGCGGCGGTGGCCAAAGAGGAGCCGCAGATGGCGCCGAAGCCGGCGCACCCGCCCACCGCGGCCATGGCAATGCCGCCCCGGCGGTGGCCGAGCCAGGTATTTGCCGCGCGGAAGAGCGCTTTGCTCATCCCGGCATTGGTGGCAAACTCTCCCATCAGCAGAAAGAGCGGGATCACCGAGAGGGAGTAGGTGGAGAAGGTGGCAAAAGGGGCGGTCTGCAGATGGCTTATCAATGGGACCCAGCCGCTGACTATGATGTAGCCGGTCATCCCCGTGGCCAGCATGGCCACGGCGATGGGGATGCGCAATGCCATTAAGCCCAGCATCCCTCCCAGCATGACGAAACTAAAGGCGAAATTACTCATTTTGCGTCCTCCGACCCGCCAATCGCAAGGAGGTTCGTCACCATGGTGGAGGCGCAGGTTATGGTCAGGAGAATGAAGGCAGCGATTATCGGCGGTATGGCCCACCATGTCGGAATCTGAAGAATCATCGAGACATCTCCATAATCTTTGTACTGGAGGCACCCATGGATGAGCCTCCAGGAAATCAGGGCGGATATGACCAGAAGAAGCAGATCCCCAAGGGCCCCCAGGAGGCGTTTCACCCCCTGGGGAGCCTTGGCGGTAACAATGTCTACAATGACGTTCCCTTCATGGATCTGGCAATAGGGAAGAAAGAAGCTGACGGCGATCGCGCCTCCCAGTTCGACCAATTCGAAGTCGCCCGGGATAGGTGTATTAAAGATGGCTCGACCAAGAACGGTCCCCACGGTGACCAGGGTCAGAGCCGTCAGGATGATCCCTCCGGTGGCTGCAAAGATGCGACACACTCGCCTGAGTACAGCGTCCACCCGCAGGGAAGAAGTATTGACATAAACCTCCTGAAGGGGAGACCCTTTCCCCGTGGGCTTGGCAGTGGTTCGCTCTTTCACCCGCTGTTCCGGGCGATCGGTTTCTCTGTCACAGACCTGTTGAATCATCCCGTTTTCCATCGATTGGCACCTATTTATTTAGTCGTCGGGTTGCTGTATTTGTTGATGAGATTCTCTGCGGTTTCAAGGAGTTCCTTGCCGTTCTGCCCCTTCTTCTGTATGCTTTCGAGCCATGCGTCGACAACCGGTCTGGTAGCCTCCTTCCACCGCTTCACCTCTTCGGGAGGCAGCGTGTAGAACACGTTGCCTTTTTGTTTCGCGAGTTCCCGTCCTTCGATTTCGGCGTGATCGAAAGCTTGTCCGATCTCCTGGGCGATGTTCATCCCCGAGTTCTTGTCGACAATTTTTTTCAGGTCCTCGGGGAGACTGTCGTAGGTATTGCGGTTCATGGCGAAGAGGAATACCGCGGTATAGACTCCCCGGTCGCCGCCGGCCTCGCTATGATACTTGGTCAACTCATGAATCCGCAGGGCCTTGCCCACTTCCCAGGGGATGAGGGCGCCGTCGATGACCTGGGTTGCCAGGGCCTGGGGAACTTCCGGAACCGGCATCCCCACGGGGGTGGCGCCGAGTGCCTTCAAAGACTGCGTGGCGGAAGGGGTCGGACCCCGGACTTTCAACCCTTTCAGGTCCTCCATGGTTTTGACCTGATTGGAAACCATGTGAAAGAGGCCCGGGGCATGAACATGAAAGAGGAGGGGATGCACATGGCGGAATTCCTCTTTCAGATAGGTCTGGGAAAACTCCTGCAGTGCCTGGGTGGTCGCTTCAGCCGAGGCTGCCATAAAGGGGAGTTCGAAGATTTCGGAGATCGGGAACCGGCCAGGGGTATAGCCGGGCAGAGTCCAGACCACGTCGACAACCCCGTCCCGGACCTGATCGTAGAGTTGAGGCGGCTTACCGCCCAGCTGCATGGAGGGATAGATCTCCACGGCAATCCGGCCGCCGGACTCCGCCGTTATCCTGTCGGCCCAGGGCTGGATCAGCTTCGTCTGGGCATTGGAGCCCGCCGGCAGGAAGTGATGGACCTTGAATGTGAATTCAGCCTTCTGGGCTAAACTCAGGCCTGGGAAAAAGGCGAGCAAGAGGAATGGAACGGCGAAAAAGGCGACGATTTTTCTCATGGTGACCTCCGTTTTGATTTTACGTGCGGAAAGAACACTGCTTTCAGACAATCCATTACGTTTTTTCTGGGCTTTTCCCTCTTGTTGCGATGGTAAAGATATCCACCTCCTTTGGTCTTGCCGGATTAAGTTTGTCTCGCCGTTTGTTTTCCTTTCCCTGCCGCTCTCACGCATTCGGCGGACTCTCTTTTTGCGTCAACACTCCTCATGGAAAACACTGTTATTAAAACCAGTGATAAGAAAATCTTTTACATTTCAGTGCTTTATGACTATCATATAAATACGCATTAGTCAACCGGTTTATTTGTGAGTATAACATCGTTACGACGACCACGCGAGCAACTTTTCCGGAAATCGAGCGCACAAATTCCTGCCGCTAGAAGCCGGAAAAGTATTCAATACGGTACTGAAATACTACTTTCGGGGCAAGGCCCCGGGAAGGCTCTCGGGTGCATTGCCGGGTTATAAAGTAAAACAAAGTTATAAAATATGATTGCAAGGCGGATGCCATGAGGCGTTTTGCTTGTGATGGCGCTCTTTGCGAGACTTTTCGCATCCTCGAAGACGGTTGGCTTTTTATGAAATATAAAAAAAGTCTGAAATTTCATAAAATAAATCTTTATATTTCAGAAATGACGAGAGGGGGTGGAAAATTTCTTCAACTATAGGGCTATCTTTTGGCCTCCTTTTCGCTGGATACCCAGTTTTTTCATCCTTGAGGTTAGGGTTTGTGCATTTATCCGGAGAATTTGCGCCGCACCTTTTTCCCCGCTGACTCTCCAGTTGGTGGCTTCAAGTGCCCGAAGGATATGAGAGCGTTCGTTCTCCTCCAGGGAGATGATGGACCCGGGAAGGGCTGCTGTTTGTTCAAAGGCCGGGTTGAACCAGGATTCCAATTTGAATACCCCGTCCACGCTGGTGATGACGGAGCGTTCGACGATGTTCTGAAGCTCCCTCAGGTTGCCAGGCCAATGATGGTTAATAAGCTTTTCTATTTCCTCTTTCGGTATGTGGTCGATTTTCCGGCCGATTTCAGCAGCAAATTTTCCGACGAAGTGCTGAGTCAGCAGAGGGATATCCTCCTTGCGGTGCCGGAGAGGAGGACAGAGAATGGGAAAAACATTGAGGCGATAGTAGAGATCTTCTCGAAATACACCACTTTCAACCGACCTTTTCAGGTCGCGGTTAGTGGCGGCGATAATGCGGACATCGACTCGTTTGGTCTGCTCGCTGCCAAGCCGTTCAAACTCTCCTTCCTGTAAAACCCGCAACAGCTTTGCCTGCAGCTCCAGCGGCATTTCACCTATTTCGTCCAGGAAAAGAGTCCCCTTGTCCGCAAGCTCGAATTTTCCCGCCTTGCCAGAGATGGCACCGGTGAAAGCCCCTTTTTCGTGGCCAAAGAGTTCGCTTTCGATGAGGTTTGCCGGCAGGGTCGCGCAGTTGATCTTGATCATCGGTTTGGTTCGCCTGCCGCTTGCCTCGTGTATGTCTCTGGCAAACAACTCTTTTCCCGTGCCGGTTTCTCCAAGGATGAGAACAGTCGCTTTCGTTTTCGCCACTTGTTTTATTCTCAGCAGCACCTCTTTGAGGGCACTGCTGTTGCCGATGATTTCCCGCAGCTTGGACGACTGGTCAATCTCTTCCTTCAAATAGAAATTTTCCCGGGTGAGCTGTTGTTTAGCCTCTTCCAGCTCTGTGAGAACGACCCGAAGTTTCTGCTCCGCTTCCTTCCTTTCCGTAATGTCCTGAATAAAAGTGCAGGAATATTGCTTTTCATCAAAAGTAAATATGACCGTCATGACGGCGGACGGGAAAAGGGTGCCGTCTTTTCTCTTATGGGTGGATTCGAAAATTCGCACACCCTTTTCACGGAGTTCAAGCCATGACTCCTGAACCATTTTGGCGTCATACTCGGCATCTATATCGGTGATGTTCATGCCGACAAGTTCGTCCTGGGAATATTGGAGAAGCCGGGCGATCTCAAGGTTGGCCCTGACGATATTCCCTGTCGAATCGCGCCATATGATCCCCAGGGGAGCTTTCTCGGTGGTGATATGTGCAAAAAGGTACTGTTTTTCCAGATCGAAAAACGGAGTTTTCAAGGTTTATTCCCTTTTATAGCCATGGATGTAAGAGGGTCCTGTTAAAACACCGTTTATTATACTGGTTTTTCGGCACAGGGTCAAACCGGCGTTGCCGACATATTCGTCTCTAAAGCGCTTACAACCTAGAGAATCAGAACCGGACTCTTGACCCGGTGGATGACGTAGTTGGAGACGTAGCCGAAGAGAAGATTCCGGAA
>NZ_KI421421.1:673157-753181 GCF_000472285.1 Desulfuromonas sp. TF | reverse complement strand
GACGAGATCGACTTCTCCCTTATGATGGACCTTCAGCGTCCTTCCGAATTTCTGCATCAATACCCGGCCCCCTTCGCGGGCGGCCGAAACAGCGATATCCCTCATGGTTCAGGCTCTCCGAGGCTTGATGATCGGGAATTTTCGCACCACAGCAAAGTGGCACCCAGCACCGCCAGCGGCAGGCAGAAAAACTGAAGGAACGGCACTGCCAGAATGCAGAGGACGCCGGTGCCGAAACCAAGGGTGAGAAACTTGCGGCGCCAGATATAGCGTCGCTGGTCGCGAAAGGAATAATTCTTCCGGCTGAAAACGTAACCCAGATATTCCACTACAAGAAAAAAAAGAGTGAAGAGAATGGCGGCAACGGAATAAACCAGCTGGCCCAGCACGGGAATCAGATTGAGCAGCAGCAGAAGCACCATGCCTATCAGGAAAAGGCTCATCTTTTTCAGTTCATTCAACAGGGTGGATCGAGCATCCCGGAGAAATCCTTTAAATGAAAAGGCCGTCTCCGCCCCCTTGCCGAGAAGGGATTCTTCCGCGCGTTCCGACAGCAGATCGTTGAAAGGCGATGCGATCAGATTCCCGACTACGGTGAACATAAAGAAGACCAGAACCGCCGTCACCAATACCGCCAGAATCCATGCTGCGTAATAAAGAATGGCCCAGTACCAGGCCTCACCATGGGGAATATACTGCACAACCGTTCTGTTGAAAAAATCGAGACCGAAATAAACGGCGGATGAAAAGATGATCAGATTGATCAGAAAGGGAATGATAATGTACTTGAGCAGCGATGGGTATCGGGACAGTAGTCGCAGGCCGCGAAAAGGATAGTAGAAACCCCGGGAGAAGCTGGTGACCGGGTTGTTCTGGATCAAGTCTGGCATCTCACCTCTTCTCGCAACCGAGGATATGCTGAGAAGTTCAGGAGAACCGCCGGAGGATCTCCGTCACAAATCAAGGTTAACACAGCGTCCGGCAGATTTCCAAACCGAACCTCATAAGTTCTGGACGAAAAGAGTGCCGCATCCCCCCTCGGCCCAGCTTCTCCAGCGGTTTGGCATCCGGACATTGCAGCCTCTGGCGGCCAGGAGAGTGCCGATCGCGGCGACCTTTTCAGGAGGTGGACTTCTGAAAGGACTGCCGGGCACCGGGTTGCAGGTCAACAGATGGAGGCTCAATTCGGGAAAAGGGCGCATCCTTTCCGCAAGCAGGGACCACTCCCGGTCGGTATCGGTCAAACCCTCCAGAAGGAGATAATTGATGCCGATCTTGCGACGCCTGCGCCTGGAGCAGGAAGGTAGAACCTCGCCCAGTACGGTCCAGAGCAGGTCATAGTCGGGCCCGTGAGGAATGAGACGACGGTGGGTTTCGGAGGATCCTGCATGAAGGGAAAGCATGAGCCCGTTGTGGGGCATGGGGAGAAATTCTCGCAGCGTCTGCAGCGGGTTGCCGGTGGTAGTCAGGGAAACTGGAAGAGCGCGCCTCCGGCAGATGTCCATAAAGTCCAGGACCGCTGCGGCATTGTGCAGCGGTTCGCCTATTCCGGATACGGTCACCCGTTTTGGCGTAAAGCCCCGGTCGACGGCGGTGTTCAATTGCAGAGCCATCTCTCCGGAACTCAGATTGCGCAGGAGACCCCGGGATCCGGAGGCGCAGAAAGGGCATTGCAGTGCACAGCCGGCCTGGCTGGAGACACACAGGGTTCCGCTGCCGTAGAAAACCGCCTCGACGGCCAGGCCGTCGACAAGAGGGACGGTGAATTTCAGGTTTCGATGGGAATTTTCCATGGCGGTTTCTTCCAAGGACTCCGGGTCCGGGAGAGCCCATTGTAGAGGAGGCGGATCTTTTTGTCGAACAGTAAAGGAGGCCGCTCCCCTCTGCGGGAAAGAGGCTCAACTCTGCTCATCCGTGCGGCATCGGGCATCCACGAGCCGGTCTGCTATACTTATGTCATGAAATTCAGCCCGACCATGCTTGCCTTTCTGTTTCTCACCCTCGCTTCGTCACTGGCGGCGATCAGCGCATCCCAGCCCTATGAGTGCCCGCCCACCCGCCCGGATGCCCAGGGGCCCTTCTACCGGGAGGACGCACCGGTGAGGAGCAAGATCGGCGAGGGTTATCTGCTGATAGGGGAAGTCAAATCGGCTGCAGACTGCAATCCGATTGCCGGGGCCAGAATCGAGATCTGGATGACCGGACCGGATGGCCGCTATGACGACCGCTGGCGGGCGACCACCTTTTCCCGCGACGATGGACGCTACTACTTCCAAAGCCATTTTCCCGGTCCCTACGGCAGCCGCCCTCCCCACATCCACATGATCGTCAATGCTCCGGGATTCGAGGAACTTGTGACCCAGCATTATCCCGAGCCGGGTACGGGCGAAGGCGTTTTCGACCTGATTCTGATCCCGACGGCTGCGGATTACTCCCGGTAAAAATACAAAAAAAACCCGCCATCCTGGCAGCCAGGGGGCGGGTTATGAAAAGTGGATTTCTATTGCGCTTACTTGGTTCTATTGACCAGGGAGATGCCCCAAGCGGCGACCACCAGGCCAGCGTACATCGACAGCGTGTAGACGAAACTCTCCAACATATCGACCTCCTTTTTTGGGTTGTGCCTTTACAAGGGCTGCGTCGTCAATAGGGTCGAAGACCCCGCCGGATTCACATGACTGTCTGAGAAGAAACGACCTCCCTTCCTCTCGGACCTTTAGTGACTGCCACCGCAGATGTAGCGCTGCCAGGCAAGGTGCTGGCGCCGCCTCAGGGAAAACTGAAGCGGAGAACCCTCTGGGGAGCCTGCCCGCTTCGCGAGGGGAGCCTGCGGCAGATCGACACCGCTGATCCCGGATGCCATTCTGTGCATGTCGGCAAAGGACAGCGCTTTGAAATATGCCTGCCATCTGGCGATGGCTGTAAAGACTGGATTCATTTTCTTCGACTCCGCGGTGTTCGGACTGTTTACGACTGCCGGAAATACCTTCCGGGCAAGGCCAATCTTGGCGTGTTCCCGATTGACGCAACTACGTACTTGCAATGGTAAGACCATAATTCGAGGAAATCAATATCCCGCATCTGGTAAAATATCGTTTGTTTCTCTTTTTTTCCTCTGATCGCAGGCGTGATGGGGACTCCGGAGGACTCCGCAGGTTATCAAAGAAATATTTTTACCATTAAGGGCGACTATGGTTCTGAAACCTTGTCTCATATCGAAGATGTTGTTATTTGGCACTTTTTGGTCCCACTTTGTCGTTTTTTAGCCACATCACAGCGAAAAGAGAAGGAGGCGGAACGTCGGTTAAAGAGCTAATCCTCTTTCATCATGAAAAGAGGTAAAGGGGATTGCCGGAGGAAGGGCAATAATGCTATAGTCATTTACGGTTGAACCACAGGGATCATCTCTGTGGTTTCTTTTTTGTTACAGGCGAATAATAACTCAGTGCACCCCTGCAAAGCGTCGTCATTTGTATATAATCGAATTGCGACAGAGATTTTGCCCATGGCCCAACCCTGGAAAATCATCGACAGCGTCGCCACGGATGAAGGTACGCTCGAGCTGCGGCAGAGGGGAGAGCGTGACTTTCTGATCACCTTGGGCAACTTGGTCCTCATGAACAGCCTGGCCCATCGGTCCGAAGTCGTCCTCGGCCAAGTCGCATGCCGGCATCTGCAGCACCACGAGCGGCCCCGAGTGCTCGTCGGCGGACTCGGGATGGGATTCACCCTCAGGGCCGTTCTGGAATCCCTGCCCCACTCGGCCGAAGTGGTGGTGTCCGAACTCAATCCGGTGGTTCTGAGCTGGTGTCGAGGACCTCTGTCGGACCTTACGGGAGGAGCTGCCGCCGACCCCCGGGTCAGGGTGGAGATCGGCGACGTTGCCGACCTCATCCGCCGAAGCGCTGCGGAAGGGCGGGAATCACGATTCGATGCGGTAGTCTTCGATCTCTACAAGGGTCCGCACTACCACACGGACAAACGGAACGATCCGCTTTACGGAAGCAGGGCCATTGAAAATACGCGGGGAGTTCTAAAGCCGGACGGAGTTTTCGCCGTGTGGGGGGAAAATTACGATGCCGGCTTCGATCAACGCCTCCGTGCAGCCGGCTTCACTGTTTCAAGCGAACGTCCGGGTCGGGGCGGGCTTCGGCATATAGTTTTCTTAGCCAAAATGCCAGGAGCTGTTAACCGAAAAAACCTGACCGGGAAAAGTGAAAGACGGGGTTCCCAAACGGACCCGAAGAAGGGCTGACAAGCGATTCCAGTCATCAGCAATCAAAATCGAATGGTTCCATCGTCAACTGTCGGGGTGACTGCCAGGATTTCGGGTGTCCCCCGGATCGGCAACGCCTTGACCCCAGTGAAGTAAGGAAGAAAATATGAGCAAGAAGAAATTGTCTGCGGGAGACATCATCGAATCGGGCTGCACGCGTTGCCGCACGGTCATGAATCATACGATTGTCGCCATGGTGGGCGAAAAAGTGGTCCGCGTACAATGCAATACCTGCAACGGCATTCACAATTACAAGCCGGCGGCAGAGCAGAAGACATCGGCCAAAAGCGTATCTCCCCGGAAGCCGGCGGCCCCGCGGAAAAGCAGAAAAGAACCTGGGGCCGCGGACCGGGAAGAGTGGGAATCCCTGTATCCGGCGATGAAAAGCGAACAGGCGATCGCCTATGAGATGACCGGGAAATTCAAACTTAAGGATTTGGTGAAACACCCTGTTTTCGGACTGGGTGTCGTCAAGAGCGTCGTCCCGAACAAAATTGAAGTTCTTTTCCGGGAAGGTAAGAAGCTGCTTCGCTGTCAGTGATCCTGACCGGAAATCCGGCTAAAGCAGGAGAGAGCTCAAAAAGAGAGAGGGACGCCGAAGGGTCCCTCTCTTTTATTCTACATGGCGCTCTTCATATAGCTGAAACGAAAGCCGCTGAGCACTTCTTCCCTGAAGGCCTCGATGCCCATCTCCTCGATTAATTTACCCAGGCGGCACCGTCGGCCCCTGGCCTTGAACCAGTCGACGATGTGATCGACGATGGCGAGAGCCTCTTCATCGCCAGGAACATTTTCCACCAGCTTGATGCCAAGGCGCGGCTGACTTCCGCCGTTTCCGCCGACCATGATGTTCCACCCTTTCGGAGTGCCGATCAGGCCGATGTCCTTGATGCAGACTTCACCGCAATCGTTGAGGCATCCCGAAACTCCCATCTTGAACTTCCAGGGGAGTTCCATCCCGTGGTATTTCGCATCCATCTTCAGCCCCGCCTCGACAGAATCCTGCTGGCCACGCTTGCAGAAGGTGGTGCCGGGGCAGATCTTGACGCTCCGCACGCACAGGCCGATGGCCGCCCCCGGTTTTTCCCCGAGTTCAGACCATATTTCGTCCAGTTTATCCTCGGGCAAGCCGACGATGGCGATGCGCTGTGCGCTGGTAAGCTTTAGAGCCTGGGCCCCGTAGCGCTCGGCTACTTCGACGATCTTGCGCAGGGTGGCGGCATCCGTTATCCCCCCGGGAATGTGGGGGGCGATAGCGTAGGTTTCCTTGTCCCGTTGAATGATGGCACCCTTCTCCAGAATGTCCTTCTTCATCTCTGCCTCCTTGAATTCTCTAGATATCGGGTGGTTTTTACCCTCAGAAGGGAGGCATTGTCAACCTTTGATAGTGATTACGGTTTTTTCTTTTTCCACTGATAAGCGAGCTTGGCGCCGTAATGGCCAAGGAGGACGGTAGTGAGCACCATCGTCAGCAGAATAGCCTTGAAGGCCCATTTGAGGCCGCCGCCCTCATGCATCACCCCGGGATGGGCAGTGCGGATAAGGACCGCCGAGAGGCCGAGCAGCAGCAGCAAAGATGCCAGGAAGATTTTCTTATAAAATATCCCGGCCCTGACGCCGTCGAACCGGGTGCGCCAGTCGTAAATTCCGGAGGTTATGGAGACCGGGACCACCCCCACGGCCGTGCAGAGGAGAAAGAAGACGGCGTGCTCGAAGTAGGGACTGCCGGTTGTGACGGTCACCAGGAGAAAAAGGAAGGCCGTCGGCAGGAGGGCGTTGGGAAAGTGAGCCGCCACCGGATGGAGGAGGAAGGAGTCGATCATGTCCCGCAGCAGGTTGACCTTTTCCGCTTCCAGAGGAATGAACTGGTCGCGGCCCGCTCCGCACAGGGGGCAACTCTCAGGGGGCTGAGGACCCTCGTGAAGATAACCGCACACCGTGCATTTCCACCGTTTCGACATTGATCTTCCCGCCACGTTTACGCATTCACATCAATGCTGAAAACCAGGTTTATTGTTGAAAGCCGGTGACAATTCATTATAATCGGACTCGTAGACCTTATCACATAATTCTTTTTCAAGTTGATCATCAAACATGCATTCCACAGAGGAGGATTGAACCTTATGAAAGCTGTGACGCTCGATGGATTCGGCGGACTCGAAGTGCTAGGGGTCGGCGAAGTTCCCAAACCGCAGGCCGGAGAAGGAGAGGTGCTGATCAAGGTCGCAGCCACCAGCATCAATCGACCCGACCTGGTCCAGCGGGAAGGGAAATATCCCCCTCCGCCGGGCGATTCGGAAATCCTCGGCCTCGAAGTGGCCGGGGTTATCGAGGAAATCGGTGCCGGCGTTTCCGGCTGGAAAACCGGGGACCGTGTAATGACCCTGGTCGGGGGCGGCGGCTACGCCGAATATGCCGTGGCTTATGCCGACCACCTCATGCCGATCCCCGAATCGATGAGCTTCGAGGAAGCGGCCTGCGTCTGCGAGTCGTACATCACTGCCTTTCTCAACGTCTTCATGATCGGCGGCCTTCAGGACGGCCAGACCGCCATTCTCCATGGCGGAGGAGGCGGGGTCAATACCGCGGCCATCCAGCTTTCCAAGGCTCTTACCCCCAACACGAAGCTGATTGTCACCGCCCACCCGAGCAAGATGGAGCGGGTGCAGGAACTCGGGGCCGATCTGGTCATCGATTTCACCCGGACTCCGGATTTCACCGACGCTGTCAAGGAATTCACCGGAAAGAAGGGAGTCGACGTGATCCTCGATCACGTCGGGGCCAAGTACCTGACCCCGAACATGAATTCCCTGGGTTATAAGGGGAAGCTGGTCATCATCGGCGTCATCAGCGGAATCAAGGCCGAGCTCAATCTGGCCCTGATGATGGTCAAACGGCAGCAGATCATCGGCTCGGTGCTGCGCTCCCGCCCCGTCTCGGAGAAGGGGGAGATCGTCGCCGAATTCACCCGGCGGGCTCTGCCGAAGTTCGCCGACCGCACCATCGTCCCGATCATCGAGAAGGTCTTTCTTATCGACAACGTAGCCGAAGCCCACAGGATGATGGAAGAGGACAAGCATTTCGGCAAGATCGTGCTGAAAGTTGGATAAGTCCAACCTCGTCCTCATCGGAATGCCCGGCGCCGGCAAGAGCACCGTCGGCGTCATCCTGGCCAAACGCCTGGGATTCGATTTCATCGACACCGATGTGCTGATTCAGGCGAAACGCCGCCGGCGGCTGCAGGACATAATCGACCGCGAAGGGCTGGCGGCCTTCTGCCGAATCGAGGAAGAAATCCTGCTCGCTCTGCAGGCTCAGCGGGCGATAGTCGCCACCGGCGGATCGGTGGTCTACAGCGAAGCGGGAATGAGAGCTCTCAGGAAAAACGGCCTGATCGTTTTTATCGATGTTCCCCTGCCGGAGCTGGAAAAGCGGATTCGGGACATGGACACACGGGGAATGGTCATCGATCCGGGGGAAACGTTGGCGGACCTTTATCGCCGCCGCCTTCCTCTCTACCGGCGCTGGGCCGACCGGACCCTCAACTGGCGGGAAGAAACCATGGAGGAGGTCGCAGCGAGGGTATCGCATCTGGCGACCAGCCTTGATTTCGATCCGTTCAGGGAGGATAATATTTCTTAGGAGTCCTTTATCGGAAACCTTTGGCGTCAATAAAAGGGAGTGTCAACGGAGTTGGGGGCTGAATCTCGGACACTCCGCCTCTTGCGAGCCTTGAAGCAAGTAAAAGAAGTAAAGGCGACGCCAAGGAACCCTCCCGACCATTCGTAGCCCGGCCGATGCCGGGCTTCTTCGTCCATGGCGTCCGAGAGCCGGCTGTAGAAAAAATTCCTTGCAACGTCTTCGACCGGACGGGTAAACTTAAGCGGTTAAGTTCCGCATTCGACCGCTCCATCGGAGAAAAGAACCTATGCTCGCTCGACTCTTCCCAATCTCCAGAAACAAATCGAATCCCGATGAAAGCGTCCGGGACTGTGCCGGCCGCCTCTTCGCCTCCGGCCTGAACTGCGCCCAGGCGGTGCTTCAGTCCACCGCCGGGGTGAACGATCCCGACCTGATGGCCATGGCCAAGGCCTTCGGAGGAGGAATCGGCAACAGCAAATGCCTGTGCGGGGCCATATCCGGCGGAGTCATGGCTTTGGGGCTGAAGGGAAAGGGAGGAAAGTCGGGAGAGCTTGTTGAGCTTTTCAAGAAGCAGCACAAGGTGACCTGCTGTTCAGCCCTCTCCCGGCATTATAAATGGAAAAGCAGGGAGCACCTGGCGAACTGCCGGAAACTGACCGAGGATACGGCGGAGATGGTGGAGAAGCTTCTACGTTGAGAATGGCTGAAACGGATCGATACGAAAAAAGCGCGAACGAGAGTCCGCGCTTTTTTCGTATTGATTCGGCCGTCCCTCCTAATTGGCCGCCGTCTTTTCGGTAATGGGGAGAAGGACCCACATCCGGCCCTGCTGTTTCATCCGTCCTGCCAGCTCCCCCGCTCCGTCTCCCGCCCCCCAGAAGAAATCGCCACGCACTGCCCCCTTGATGGCTCCCCCGGTATCCTGGGCAATCATCAGCCGCCGCAGGGGGTCTGTGCTGTTCGGCCAGGTTGTGGACAGAAAGACCGGGGCGCCCAGGGGAATGGTGCGGGGGTCCACCGCGAGGCTGCGCTGGGAGGTCAGCGGCACCCCGAGCGCTCCCGGCGGACCGTCGACGGCATCCGGAACTTCCCGGAAGAAAATATAGCTGGGATTTTCCCCGAGCAGGCGGTCGACTTTATCCGGATTTTTGCGGGCCCAGGCCTGGATGTTCTGCATCGACATCTGGTCGCGGGTCATCTCTCCCCGGTCAAGAAGGTATTTGCCGATGGAACGATAGGGGTGGCCGTTCTGGTCGGCGTAGCTCACCATGATCTGTTGGCCATCCGCCAGATTGATCCGGCCGGAGCCCTGAATGTGGAGGAAAAAGAGTTCGACCGGGTCCTCCACCCAGAATAGTTCCTTCCCCTTGATGGGGGGATCTCCTCCGTCGATTTCGTTGCGGCTCCAGTAGGGAACGACCCTTCTTCCTTCCACCCGTCCCCTCAGCCGGTATTTCCCCAGTTCCGGATACAGGTCGGCCAGATCGATGACCAGCAGATCGTCCGGCAGAGCATAGAGGGGATAGGCATAGCGCTTCGACCGTTTCCGACTGCCGTCGAGATCGGGCACATAATATCCGGTGATGGTTCCCGTGTCGCTGCCGTCGGGATTGCGCACGCGGTGCGGTGTGAAGCGGCTCTCGAAAAAATCGCGCACCGCGTCGACGTCACCCGGTTCGAGAGTCGCCGCCTCGGCGCAGACCTGCTGCCACTGCGGGCGGAAGCGAAGGGGCCGGCAGCTGCGCAAAAAGGCCTGAAAAGCCTCTGCCGGATCATCCTGCGTCCACCCCTCGATGTCGGCCCAGGAAACCGCCTCCAGAGGCTCCACCCTCTCCGGCGGAGGCGCAACGGGTGCGGGCTGGCGGGCGCATCCCGCAAAAACGATCAGAAATAGAAGAAGAAACCTGAAAGACTTTCTCATCACCCTCTCTACAATCATAAAACTCCTCGATAGAAGAATCGGAGCTGCGGAACATCCATTTTAGCAGAAGCATGGAGCCTCCCAAACCCCTCACCCCGATAAAAAAAGTGGTTTTTCAGGCTGATCAAAAATGTCCAGATGCAAGGCGGCTGAAATCCTGAGGAATAAGGCGTACCTGGAAGGTACGTCGTTGACGAAGGATGAGGCCAACGCAGCAGATGGGCGTTTTTCATCAGCCCAGCTTAAAGCATGTCCACCGGGTCGACATCGACCGCCAGCCGCACGCCGGCGGGAATCTTCCTCTCCAGATCAGGCAAGCGGCTGAGCAGCCGGCGCAAGGGAGCGCGGGAAGAAGCTTTGAGCAGAATCTGCATCCGGCTTTTCCCCCTCAGCCGGGCCAAGGGGCATGGAGCCGGTCCGAGCACCTCGGCTGTCCCCGCATCGCGCAGCAGACCTTCGGCCAGAGCATCCGCCCCCCGGCTTACCCGCTGCGGATCGTTCCCCGAAAGAACCAGGTTGACCAGAAAGCCGAAAGGAGGATAGTCAAGCTCCTCGCGGCAGACGATCTCCTGTTCATAGAACCTCCCATAGTCGTGAGCGGCGGCGCAAACCAGGGCGTAGTGGTCGGGAGCGTAGGTCTGAATGAATACCCGGCCCGGCTTCGCCCCGCGGCCGGCCCGTCCCGCCACCTGGGCGAGAAGGGCAAACGTCCTTTCGGCGCTGCGGAAATCGGGAAAATTGAGGGTGGAGTCGGCCCCGACCACGCCGACGAGGGTGACTCCGGGAAAATCGTGCCCTTTGGCGACCATCTGGGTTCCGACCAGAACATCCACATCCCTGCGCATCATCCGTTCCATCAACCGCTGGTGGGCCCCCTTGCGGGTCGTGGTGTCGCGGTCCATGCGGGCAATTCGAGCGGCCGGAAACAACTGGGCCAGCTCCTCCTCGAGACGCTCGGTCCCGGCCCCTTCCGGCTCGATGTTCCCTCCCCGGCACTGAGGGCAGATTTCGGGCGGGGTCTCGGCGTAGTCGCAATAGTGGCACCGCAGCTGGCGCCGCCCCTGATGATAGGTCAGAGTGATCTCACAGTTGGGGCAGCGGAAGGTTCGGCCGCAGTCCGAACAGAGGAGAAAAGGAGCAAAACCCCGCCGGTTGAGAAGAAGCAAGGACTGTTCCTCCCGCTCCAGGTTCTCCCGCAGAGCCGAGGCCAGAGACTCCGATAGAGACCCCTCGGGCCGACCCGCGGTGAGATCGACCAGGGTGACCTCGGGGAGAGGACGCGCGAGTGCCCGGCGGGTGAGCGGCAGGTAGCCCGTCTGCCCTTGGCGGGCCCGGTGAAAGGTCGTCAATGACGGGGTTGCGCTGCCGAGAAGGACTGCCGCTCCGGCCATCTGACCACGCAGCAGTGCCAAATCCCGGCCGTGATAGCGGAACCCCTCGCCCTGCTTGTAGCTGGACTCATGCTCCTCATCGACAATAATGATTCCCAGTTCCCTGATTGGCGCGAAAACAGCGGAGCGGGCGCCGATGACGATAGCGACCTCTCCCCGCAAAATGGCCCGCCACGCATCGTAGCGCTCTCCGTCGGAGAGTCCGGAATGGAGAACGGCAATGGAAACCTCCGTAAAGCGGGCCCGGAAACGACTGACCAGCTGGGGTGTCAGAGCGATTTCCGGAACAAGCACCAGAGCCCGGCGCCCCAATGCCAAAACTTCGGCAATGGTGCGCAGATAAATTTCCGTTTTGCCGCTCCCCGTGATTCCGTGGAGAAGAAAAGGGGCGAAGCCGCCGGCCGTCAGGGCCTTTCCAACCCGCTCCAGGGCTTCGGCCTGCTCGTTCGTCGGCTCCACGGACTCATAGGCGGGCACCGGCTGATCGAGAAAAGGATCGCGTCGGCGCTCCTCCTCGCCTTCCTTGAGGAAACCAAGCTCCACCAGCCTCTTCAGAGGGGAATGGGGAGTGCCGAAGCGCTCCCGCAATTCGGTCAGGGAAACCCGGCCACTGTCCCGAATCATGGCAAGGATCTCCAGCTGTCTGGCTCCCGGGGGCTTACCTTCGATCCCCGTCGGCGTATAGACCTTGTCGCGGAGGATGTTTACTTCGCTCCCCCGACCGGAGAGGCCTGCCGGAAGCGCGGCGCGAATCACTTCACCCAGGGGATGGCGGTAGTATTCGGCTGCGCGGACAAAAAAAGGGATCAGTTCTGCGGGAAAAAGGGGGGCCTCGTCAAGGATTTCGAGAACGGCCTTGAGCCCGTCGCCGGCTCCAGGCGCCAGCTCGAGGAGGTAGCCGACGACGCTGCGGCGCCCGAGGGGGACGCGCAGCCGCATTCCCACGCGCGCCTTGGTTTGCAGAGTCTCCGGCAGAATGTAGGAGAGGGTTTTATCGAGGGGGGCAGCTACCGCCACCGTCGCGACCAGGATCATTGAGTGCTCGCCTGCGGAAGGAAAAAGTCTGCCGTATTATGCAGCCATCGACGGGCAAAGGTCAAACGGCAAAAAGGCCGGCGAAAAGCCGACCCTTTTGAATTGCGCTCATTTTGCTCCGACTTATCCTTTGATGCACTGAAAACTCAGAGGATGACCAAGCAAAAATTTCGTCCTGCAAGGCCTGGTGATTTTTCAGGGGCGAAGACATACATCAGGTATGTCGAGGTCCTGAAAAAACGCCGTAACGCCGTAGGACGGACTTTTGCGACGCCATCATCCTTTCGCGAGCAGGGCATCGGCCGCCGCGGCTCCGAATTCACGGCACGCCTGGATGTCCTCGGCCGTAGGCTTGAACCGGAAGCAGAGTCCGGAGACCGGCAGATCGTACTTGAGCCCCTTGAGACGTTCCTCAACCAGCTTGACCCCTTCTCCGCTCCAGCCGTAGGATCCGAATACCGCACCCAGTTTCCCCCGCGGAGTCACCGATGAGAGAAGGGACAGAGCCCGCCAGACCGGCGGCGGCGCGTCCCGATTGATGGTCGGCGAGCCGACCAGAAGCAGATCAATCCGCTCCAGTTCATCACGGATTTCCTCATCCGGGGTGTTGACCAGGCTCTTGGTCACCACTTTGACCCCCCTGCTCTCCAGCCCTTCCCGGATCGCATCCCCCATGCTCCGTGTATTGCCGTGGGGCGAGAGGACCACCAAGAGCGCCCGGGGAGTGCCGTCCGCCGGAGCGGCCGCCCAGGCGGAATAACTTTCGACGGCCCCCTGGGGATTTTTCCGAAGCACCGGGCCATGTGAAGGACAGATCATGGACAGGTCGAGTCCTTCGAGCTTGGCCACCGCGTCGCGGATCTTATCCTTGAAGGGGCGCATGATGGCGTCGAAATAGAAGGCGAATTCGGCCGAAAAGGCTCCGACTTCGTCGTTGAATAGGCCGTTGCCGCAGTAATGGGCCCCGAAGGCGTCGCAGGAGAAGAGAATTGCGTCTTCGGGCAGATAGGTGAACATGGTATCGGGCCAGTGGAGAAAGGGGGCCAGGATGAAGCGCAGGGTCTTGCCGCCCAGGTCGATCTCTTCGCCTTCACTCACGACACGGGTCTTGAGGGGCCTCTCATAAAGCTCCCCGAGAAACTTTTCCCCCGGCCGGCTGCAGCAGACGGTCAAATCCGGATTCTTCTCCAGCAGTCGTCCCAAAGCCCCGGAATGGTCGGGCTCGGCGTGATTGATAACCACCAGATCAATCTTTTCCAGGGGAACGATGCTGCTGACCTTGTCCAGGAATTCTTCGCTGAAGCTCTCCTTGACCGTGTCGATCAGGGCGATTTTCTCTTTCCCCAGAACCAGGTATGAATTGTAGGTTGTTCCGCGACGGGTGGGAAAGAGTTCATCAAAGACAGTGAGGTCGGGGTGCCGGACTCCCACATAATGAACATTGCTGCAAATCTCGACCGTATTCGACATCCTATTACCTCCAGAAATAATAACTGACCAACCGGGTCAACTATAAACGACGAGTGGCCGCATGGCAAGGGAGAAAGGTTGGAATAAACTTTCCTTATGTGCTATAACCCTTTTCTGTCTTCAGACAAAAACCTCCAAATATTCAAAATAACAACGGAAGTTTGATGAACCAAACGACACCCGAAGATGCGATGAAAGGAATTTCCCGCCGCCGTTTTCTCCTGGGAGGAGGGCTCACTCTGGGGGGACTGGTTCTGGGAGATGCCGTTTACCGGGAACCGCGCGCCTTTCAGGTGGAGGAAGTTTCGCTTCCTCTGGCCAAAGTGCCGCCCGGACGCGAACTGCGCATCGTCCACATCTCGGATCTTCATATCCGGAATTTTCACGGCTATTACAAGGATGTGGCCAACGCCATCGCTTCCCTGTCGCCCGAGGTTATCCTTTTGACCGGCGACTACCTGGAGCGCAACCGGAGCATCCGGAACGTCCTGAAATTCCTGAAAATGCTGAAAGCGCCGCAGGGGATTTTCGCCGTCCAGGGCAACTGGGAATACTGGGCCCGGGTGGAAGGGGAAAATCTGCGCCGGCACTTCGCAGGGGTCGGAGTCACTCTCCTCCTGAACCGCCGCCATGACCTGACGCTGCAGGGGGTTCCCGTCTCCATTCTGGGACTAGATTATCCCTCCGCCACCGACAATCTTCTTCTTCTGCAGCGGCGTGCCGATCCTTCCCGCCTCAACCTGCTTCTCTCCCATGTTCCGGCCTTCGCCCATGAGAGCCTGAACGACCGGGTCGATCTCATCCTGTGCGGCCATACCCACGGCGGACAGGTGCGCCTTCCCTTCGTCCCCCCCTTCTATCTTCCCCGCTTCTCAGGACGCTTCGTAGGCGGCCTCTACCAGGTGGGAGTGAGCGGCACCCCCCTGTATGTCACCCGCGGGGTGGGGACCAGCCTCCTGCCCGTACGCTTTCTGTGCCGACCGGAGATCACTATTTTCCGGTTGCATGCGGCGCAATAGCTCTTTCTCCTCACTCCTCACTCCTCATGCCCGACTCAGTATCCCAGATACTTCATCAGGCCGCGCAGGTCGTTCATCAGCCCGGTGAATCCTTCTCCATTGAGGCTCTGGGCTCCGTCGCAGAGGGCTTTCTCCGGCTCCGGGTGCACTTCGATCATCAGTCCGTGAGCCCCGGCTACAAGGGCGGCCTTGGACATGACCGGGACGAGGGAGCGCTTGCCGGTGGCGTGACTGGGATCGACGATGATCGGCAGGTGGGATAGCTCGCGGATGAGCGTGGCCACCGAAAGATCGAGGGTATTCCGAGTGGCCCGTTCGAAGGTGCGGATACCTCGTTCGCAGAGGATCACCCGCTCGTTCCCCTCGGCGAGGATGTATTCGGCGGCGGACAGGAATTCCTCGATGGTGGCGCTCATCCCCCGCTTGAGCAGAACAGGATGGCCGGTTTTTCCGACCTCCTTGAGAAGATCGAAATTCTGCATGTTGCGGGCGCCGATCTGCAGAATGTCGGCATACCGGCAGACGTCCTCCAACTGCCCGATGCGCATCACTTCCGTAACCACCGGCATCCCCGTTTCGTCCCCGGCACTCCGTAGATATTTCAGCCCTTCCACTCCCAGCCCCTGAAAGGTATGGGGCCCGGTTCTGGGCTTGAATGCTCCGCCGCGCAGGATATGCGCCCCGGCCGCCTTGACCAGACGGGCGGAGGCAAGCATCTGCGCTTCGCTCTCGATGGAGCAGGGTCCCGCCATGATCACCGGAGGCAGCCCCTCACCTACAAGCACGCCGCCTGCTTCCACCACCGTAGGGGCCGGATGGAAGTCCCGGGATACCAGCTTGTACGGTTTGCTCACGTGGATGACCTCGCGAACCCCGGGAAGTTCGCGGATGGTGGTATCGTCCACATATCCCTGGTTGCCCAGCACCCCGATGGCCGTCCGTTCACTGCCGGGGATCGGCTCGGCGCGCAGCCCCATGGCCTCGACGGCCTCCTCGACGGCAAGGATCTGGGCGGCCGTGGCGCCATGATGCATTACGATAAGCATAAACAGATCTCCTCGATCAAGATGCAGATAAACTGCTTCAGCAAGTTTTACAGAGTAGCGGCCGCCTCCCTGGAATTCAACCCCTTTTTGGCCTTCCGGGTTGCAAATTCGACAGTTTCAGGTATTCTGATCCGTGGTGAAATTTTATCTTAAAAATGCCGGTTCGATTTCAGAAGGGAGACGGAGAGAGATGACATTTATGAAGGCCGTTAAATCGATTGCAATTGCCGCTCTGGCTCTTGTTATGGCGGCGCCCGCTGGAGCGGCGGAAGATTCTTCCAGGGGCATCGAACTGCTCAATTCCCTGGGGTGCAAGGGATGTCATCGGATCAACGGCCAGGGGGGAACCCTCGGCCCGTCTCTCGACGGAGTGGGCAAGCGGTTGGATGAGCAGAGAATCCGTCGGCAGCTGCTTGATCCCAAATCCGCAAATCCCGGTTCCTTAATGCCTTCCTTCGGACATCTCCCCGAGAAGGACATCAATACCCTGGTCGATTACCTGGGGGATCTTAAATGAGAAACGCCGCGGCAAGAACCTTCCGAAGGGGGGATGCGGCCGCATCCCCCCTTTCCACACTTGCCGCCCTGCAGCCATTAAGAAAACCATTGTCCGGTATTTTTCGACTTGTGCAAGTGCCCTAACGAAGGAAAGAACGGATTCATGACTCAGCGAGTGATCGAAATCACTTCTCCCTCTTTCATTCCCGAAGAGAGCCTCGCCGCAGGCGCCGACCCTGCAAGACTCTTCACCCGGGAGTGCCCCCTGGCTCTGGAGATCGGCTGCGGCATCGGCGATTTCATCGTGCAACGGGCGAAGCAGCAGCCGGAAACGAATTTTCTCGCCATCGACATCTACAATAAGGGGTGCCACAAAACCTGCAAGAAGGTGGACGCGGCGCAGCTCGACAATGTCCGGGTGGCGCGCCTGGAAGCCCGCTATCTTCTGACCCGGTACCTCCCCCGGGAATGCCTCTCCGCCATCTACATCAACTGCCCCGACCCCTGGCCGAAGAAGCGTCATCGCGATCGGCGGCTGGTCAACCGGGAGTTTCTGCAACTGGCCTTCCACTCCCTGCGCCCCGGCGGCGATCTCTATTTCAGCACGGATTTCGACGATTACGCCGCGCAGGTTGCCGGAATTTTCCCCTCCCTCGAAGGGTACCGGAACTGCCTCTCCGCCCCCTGCGCCCTGGAGCTGCCCGGATATCCGATCTCCAAATATATGCGCCGTTTTCTCGATCAGGGACAGCCCATTCACTTCGTTCACTACCGGAAGAAGGAAGGATGTGCCGATGCCGTTCCGCTCCCGGCCGTCGCTCAGGGGTTCCGCGTACGCTGGAACAGGGCCGAAAATGAGTGACTATCTCACCGCCCAATTTCCCGGAACCGGGGGAGTCATCAAGGAAGCCCCGGAAGATTTCCTGGTCGAGGAGATTCCTCTGTATTCTCCTTGCGGGGAGGGGGAACATCTTTATGTCGAGGTGGAAAAACAGGGCCTGACCACCTTCGATCTTCTGAGTCGCCTGGCCCGGACCCTGGGCGTTCGCGAGCGGGAACTGGGCTATGCCGGACTCAAGGATGCCCGCGCCACGACCCGCCAGACCGTCTCCATTCCCGGCGTAAAACCCGATCAGGTCCTGGGCCTCGAACTGGAGGGCGTCCGGATCCTCTCCGCACGCTTCCACCGCAACAAGCTGCGTCCCGGCCATCTTGCCGGCAATCGCTTCACTATCCGCATCCGGCAGGTCCGGGAAGGCTCTCTGGATGAGGCCAGAGATGTCCTCCACGTCCTGCAGAACGTCGGCGTGCCCAACCGCTTCGGTTCCCAGCGCTACGGCTCCCTTGGCAATTCCCACCTCATTGGCGGAGCCCTGCTGCGGCAGAATTTCGAAGAGGCCGCCCGGCAGATTGTCGGAGACCCTTCGATGATCTCCAACGAACGCTGGCGCACGGGTGCCGAGCGCTTCGCCGCCGGAGACCTGGAGGGCGCCCTTGCGGCCTTGCCCGCACGCTACCGGGACGAAAGAAGAATGATACACGCCCTGATCGAAGGGCGTTCAGCCCGGGCAGCCGTTCTGGGGCTGCCGCGCAAGCTGCTCCGCCTCTACCTTTCGGCCTACCAGTCGCAGCTTTTCGACCGGATGGTAACCATGCGCCTGTCCACCCTGGACATCCTCTGGGCGGGAGACCTGGCCTGGAAACACGACAACGGCGCCTGCTTTTTCGTGGAGGATCCGGCATTCGAGCAGCCGAGGGCCGATCGCTTCGAGATCAGCCCGTCGGGGCCGCTCTTCGGCTACAAGACAACGCTCGCCCGCGGCCAGGCCGGGCTGCTGGAGGAGAGCCTGCGGGACAAGGAGAAGCTGCGGGTGGAGGACTTTCGCCTTGAGGACGGCCTGGGCATGGAGGGGGAGCGCCGCCCCCTGCGCGTGCCGCTGAACGGGGTCGACGTCACCGCTGACGGGGCCGATCTGGTCCTTGCCTTCAGCCTCCCCAAGGGAAGCTATGCCACCAGCGTCCTGAGAGAAGTCATGAAAACAGAACCGACCGGCGCCTGATACGGACGCCGGCCGGATTGAATGCTCCGGGGAAACGTCCCCGGCGGCAGAGGAGGTGCTCATGGCACAGAATCCGCCCCCTGACGGCGAACCGTCAGGAGACTACCGGGTCAACCTTTTTCGTCCCCGGCCCGGGTTCATGCGCAGGGAAGTGGCCGTCATCTGGATCATGCTGGCGGGATGGGCCTTTCTAACCTTCGGTTTCCAGCTCCTGCTGGCCCGAAACTCGGGTGAGAGCGCCCTGACGGCGATGAACATTTTCGGCTTTCCTTTCCACTACTGGTTCACCAGCCAGTTCCTGATCCTCTGGTTCATTCTTCTTTGTTTTCTCTTCAACGTGTCTATCGACCGCCTGAGAGAGAAATACCGGAAGCGCCGGTAGGGAGCAAACATAATGAGAGACGGTTTGAAACTGGCCCCGGTCCTGCTGCTGTTCGGATTTCTTGCCCTTTCCCTTCTGGTGGGGCTGGCCAGTCGAACCAGAAAAAGGGAGGACTATGCGGTCTCCGGACTCCACATAGGCCGCATGGGAATCGGGGCGGCCATCGCCTCGAACTGGATGAGCGCCGCCTCTTTTCTCGGGATCGCCGGCATCTTCTACCTCAAAGGCTATTTCGCCCTGGCCTACGTGATCGGCTGGACAGGAGGGTACGTCCTGCTGCTGATCCTCATGGCCGGGCAGATCCGCCGTTTCGGCAAATACACGGCGCCCGAATTCGTCGAGGCGCGCTACGACTCCCCGGTGGCCCGTCTCCTTTCAGCGGCGATCGCCATTCTCATCTCACTGGTCTACTGCGTGGCGCAGTACAAGGGGATCGCGCTGGTCTTCTCCTGGATTTTCGGCCTGGATTACACCGCGTCCCTTTTTCTGGGCACGACGGTTGCCATCTCCTATCTTGTCCTGTCGGGCACTCTCGGCGCCGCCCGCAACCAGCAGCTTCATTATATGGTGCTGATCCTTTCCTTCATCATTCCCCTGATGTTCGTCGCAAAGAAGCTGGGTTATTTCTGGGCCGTCCCTCAGGTCGGATACGGTGCTGCCCTGGAGGATCTGGCCCAGGGGAAGGGCGCCTATACATCGCCGTGGACCTTCGGCACCCCTTTTGAATGGATCTCTCTTTGTTTCACCCTCATGGTTGGAACGGCGGGGCTGCCACACGTCCTCTCCCATTTCTACACGGTTCCGAACATCCGCGATGCCCGCTGGAGCGTCATCTGGGGTATTTTCTTCATCGGCCTCCTCTATTGGAGTGCCCCCGCCTATGCTACCTTCGCCCGGGTCTGGGAACTGAACAACCAGATCGCACCTGATCCGGCCACGGCGCGGGCCATGGCCGATCTTGTCGTGATCAAGGCCGGAGAATGGGCGGGACTCTCACCCTGGCTGACGGGCATCGTCGCGGTGGGAGCGATTATCGCCGCCTTCTCCACGGTAACGGGGCTGCTCATCACGGGCGCCGGAGCTTTTTCCCACGATATCTACTTCCGGCTCATCAATCCCGGGGCCAGCGAAGGGAAACGGATGAAAGTCGCCAAAGGAGCGACCCTGGTTCTCGCCTTCCTGGTGGTCATCGTTGCCGCCAACCCACCGGGCCTCATCGCCGAGATCACCGCGGTGGCTTTCGCCCTGGCCGGCAACACCCTCTTTCCCGTCTTCCTGCTCGGCATCTGGTGGGACCGCACGAACAAATTCGGAGCGATCGCCGGTATGATCACGGGTCTGTGCATTACCTTCGCCGCCCTGTTGCTGGGCGATCTCATTCCATTGATCAGCACCCTGTTTCCTCCCACATCTTCCGCTTTCCTTGGAGCACCTCTGGTGATCCTGGTGATGATTGCCGTTTCCCTGACCACCTCACCCCCGCCGGAAAGAATCCGAAAGTTTCTGGCGGAGGAGGTGCATACGCCCTGAGATCTCACCGCGAAAAACCACTATCAGTTCCTTGCTGACGCAGGCGGTATAACCTGCACCATAAGCTCTTAAATCGAATTGCCGCTCGATCTTTCGCGCTTTCGCATTACGGTTCCCTATCGTTTTTCCATGAAATACCATCTCTGCATAATTCGTCATCCTGGCGATTGTCTTCGCTGCGCCGCGCCTCGTCGCCACATAGAACATCGTTTCTTTTTCTGTAATTATGAGATATGTTATAAACTTAGTACTGGAAGAACCGGCGGAGGCGCGAGGAGAACCAATGGGAAAGAAAAAGATTCTTGCAGTGGATGATGAGCCCAACATCCTGATGTCCATTGAATTCATTCTGGAGATGGAGGGGTACGAGGTCCATACTGCCCGGGATGGGGAGGAGGCCCTGGAAGTGGCCGAGCGCGTGCGGCCGGATCTGATTCTCCTGGACATCAACATGCCCCGGAAAGATGGCTACGAGGTATGCCGAATCATCCAGGAGCGGGAGGATATGAGCGGGACGAAAGTAATCATGCTGACGGCCAAGGGCCAGACCCTCGAGAGGAAGAAGGGGCTTGAGGTAGGGGCGGACGAGTACGTAACGAAACCGTTCAGCGCTGCGGACCTGCTCGAGAAGATCCGAACGATGATCGAACCATGACGGCTGATCAGGGGGCATCGCCCCTTCGCAGAAGAAAAAGCCTGCGCAGCCGCATGATCGTTTCCCTCATGGGACTGGCTGTACTGCCCCTGCTGGCTGCGCTGACGGCACTGTTCTTCATAGTCCGCAACGACATAGGGGAGAACCAGGGGCGCCAACTTGCCCAGGAGGCGGAGCAACTGGCAGGGCATCTGCGGGCAGAGTTGAACCGTTACCAGCAGGCTGCGGCTGCCCTGGCGGCATCGTCTGAGGTCAAGGCATATCTGTCGGGTACGGGACCTTTGCCGGAAGAGATCCTTTCATCGGCCCGTCAATCCCATCCCGGGCTTCAAAGGATCGCTCTGGTTCCGAACGGCGGCCCCACAATTCCAGGCGACAAACCGTCCCCCGACCCGTACTCCGAGAAGACCCTGGACTACCGGGTTGTGGTGACGGACACCGATGGGGGTCGCCTCGGCACACTTGAGGTTTTCTTCGCTCCGGAAGACCTGAAACAGTTCCTCGATGTGTCGAAAAAGGGGGAAGGAGGGGGCGCGGTTCTGTTCACGGCCGGGGGAGACCGACTGGCGGGAAACCCCTCGATTCCCGTCCCCCCCTACACCGAAGACTTGTTCAAGTGGACAACCTTTGAGGCCGACGATGAGAGCTATTTCGCCGGCGTGGCGGCAGTGGAGCCACTTGGGAGCGCCGCGGATCGCGGCTGGTTTCTCGCCGTGGTCCAACCGGCATCCCAGGTATACGGCCATTTTTTCTCGGTAAGCGGTCAGGTGGCCTTCCTGCTGGCCGTCTTCGGCATAATGGTCGTCACTCTGGCGTGGCGGATGGCGGATCAATTCCTGCGCCCCATCCTGGAGATTCGGCGCGGCGCCGAGATCGTTTCCCGCATCAATCTGGCTCATCGGATTGAGCTTGATACGGGGGATGAGCTCGAGGAGTTGGCCCTTGAGTTCAACCTCATGGCCGAGAACCTGGCCAAGGCCTACGACAAGCTTGAAGAGCGCGTGCGGGAAGCGACCCTGACGCTGCAGGAGGAGCGCAATCGGCTGGCTACCGTGCTTCGCACCATGGTGGACGGTGTGGTCGTGGCCAACGAGGCCGCCGAGACCATCCTGATGAACCCCCGTGCCCGCATAATTCTCGGCCGGGAATACACCTCAGGCATAGGAGCTCCGCTGTCGCGCATCTTTCCCAGCGACCGGCTCAGCTTTCACTTGAAGCGACTTCGCCGGAATTGGAACCCGGGCGGGGAGGCCATGGAAGAAGTGGTCTTTCCACTCATCGACGGGAAGCTTCTCAAGGGATCCCTTTCGGTTATCCCCGGACCCGATGGAGAACGTGCCGGATTCCTTCTCGTATTTCGCGATCTGAGCGCTCCCACCGAAGAGGGGAACCTGTTCGAGGAAACCCTGAGAGAGATGCCCCAACTCCTGAGGGGGCCGGTGGCCACCTCCCGATTCCTTGTCGAGACAATCCAACGGCACCGGGAGATGCCTGAGGAGAAACAACAGGTGTTCCTCGCTGCGGTGGCCGAGGAGATGGATCGCCTGGGCGAGCGGGTGACGGTCATGGAGGAGGCCGCCGGCGCCGCACAGACGCCGCGCTGGTCGGCCGTCCCCTCAAATCCCTTGGAGCTCGTGGAGGAATCCTTGATTTCGGTCACGGGAATTTCGGTAGAGATCGAGGCCGGCGGCGACCTCATCCCCCCTGTTCTGGTGGAGCCGTTCTCCTGGGTGGCCTCCTTGCGGTGCGTCCTTCAGTGGATCGCCCGGAGGAGTTCCCGACAGGTTTCGGTCGCCGCCAACATCCGGGTGGAGGACGGGACCGTAGTTACGACCTTCCGGATCGGGGGTTCTTTCGCCGGCGACCTGGCCGAGTTGGAATCCCTTGAGGTATGCCCCGCCGGCGAAGTGCCTCTTCCCTTGGGAGAGGCGGTGCGAAGAAACCGGGGAGAGCTGTGGACCCGGTCTTCCGGTGATTCCCTCGAGGTGCGGCTGGCCCTGCTGCAGGCAGCCTCCGTTCCCGAAGTTCGCAGTGCGGACGGGCTGATCGAGGGGGAGCCGGAGTTTTACAATTTTGATCTGTTTCTCCCCCGCCCGATTATCGAGCGGGAAGATCTGCTGCAGGCCAACCTTGCAGATCTCGAGTATGTGGTGGTCGACACCGAAACCACCGGACTGCAGCTTTCCCGGGGGGACAAGATCATCAGCATCAGCGGCGTTCGCATTCGCCGGGGGCGGGTCCAAAATGCCGACATCTTCAACACCCTGGTCAACCCGGGTCGGCCCATTCCCCCCGAATCCACACAAATCCACCATATCGAGGACCACATGGTGGCAGATGCCCCTTCCATGGATGAGGTATATCCGCAGTTCATGGAATACGTGGGAGACGCGATCCTGGTTGCTCACAACGCGGCATTCGACAAAAAGTGCCTCGACATGGCCGCAGCCGCTGCGGGGCTTCCCCAGATCGATAATCCGATTCTCGATACCCTGCTGCTTTCCTACGCCCTTCATCAGGGGATCGAAGGACATAGCCTTGACGCCATCGCTGAACGCATGGGGATCACCATAGAGGGACGGCACACTTCCCTCGGTGATGCCCGTGCCGCCGCCCAAGTGTTCTTGGGCCTCCTTTCGCTGCTACCGGGACGGGAAGTGAGGACCCTCGCCGAAGCCAAGAGCTTCTGCGACCGGCATTTGCTGCTTCGCTGGCAGTCATCCCGATTCTAGCTAGCAGGCTGTATCAGCCTGGGAATCACTTTAGAGCAAGGAGTATGCAGGATGGATATGCCCTCGCGTCGACTCGCCGCCTTGTTTGTCATGGGAGTCGTGGCCCTGTACCCTCCTTTGCTGGGGGCCTTTAACCGGCCGGGTGCACTCCTGGGGATTCCGGTCCTTCCCCTTTACCTGTTTACGGCCTGGGGGGCGCTCGTGCTGGCCGGCTGGCTGCTGTCTCGCGGAGATGAACCATGAGCCAGCCCTTCTGGGTCGCATTCCTCGGGCTTGGCTACCTTCTCGGCCTGTTCGCCATCGCCTACGCCACGGACAAGGCGAGGGAAGAGGGGCGCAGCCCGGTCGACAACCCGTGGGTGTACAGTTTTTCCCTGGCCGTCTACTGTACCTCCTGGACTTTTTACGGCAGCGTGGGGCAGGCCGCCACCACCGGGCTGGGATTCCTTCCCATTTATCTGGGCCCAACCCTGGTCTTTCTTCTGGGGCCCTCCCTGCTCAAGCGCCTGGTCTCCTTCTGCCGGGCGGAAGGTGTCACCAGCCTGCCGGACCTCCTCGAAATCCTGTACGGCAAGGGCTGGGCACTGGGCGCCTTGGCCACCACCATGATGGTGATCGGCATCACTCCGTATATCGCCCTCCAACTCAAGGCCATCGGTCATACCTTCGACTTTCTTACAGGAAGAGCCGTGGTCTCGGGGATTCTGGATGATGCGTCCTTCTGGGCGGCCCTCGGCCTGTCCATTTTCGCCGGGCTCTTCGGGGCGAGGAGCCTGGTTGCCACCGAGCGGCACGAGGGAATGGTCGCTGCGATAGCATTCGAGAGCGCGGTGAAGCTGGTGGCCTTCCTGGTGCTCGGCTTCTATATTACCTTCGGCATCGGCGGCGGGCTGACCCAGGTTTTCGAAAGGGCCCAGGCCGACCCCGCCCTCTCTCGTCTCTTCCTGATGGGGGAGGTTTCCGGGACGTCCTTTTCCGCCTGGGTCTCTTTGAGCGTGCTCTCGGCGTCAGCCGTCATCCTTTTGCCCCGCCAGTTTCATATGCTGGCGGTCGAGAACGTTCGGGAGAGCCACCTGCGGACGGCATCGTGGGCATTTCCGGCCTACCTGCTCCTTATCAACCTTCTCGTCCTTCCCGTGGCCCTGGTCGGGCGCCTGTACGGGGGAGATCTGGACCCCGATTTCTACATGATTTCCCTGCCGCTGTTGCGGGGCCATACCGATCTGGCGTTTCTCGCCTTCCTGGGAGGATTCTCCGCCGCAACCGGCATGGTTATCGTTGCCTCGGTCGCTCTGTCGACAATGATACTTCACCATTTCGGGGTTGGACTCCTGGGGAAAATCTTCCCTGCCTTCCGCAATTTAGGGAAGTTGGATCTCGCCCGTCCTCTTTTGAACACCAAGCGGGCCGTCATCTTCGGCATCATTCTCCTGGGTTACGCCTTCAAGCGGTGGATGGGAGAGTCGCACACTCTGGTCGCCACAGGGTTATTGTCCTTCTCTGCCGTAATCCAGTTCGCGCCCGCCGTCCTTCTCGGCCTGTACTGGAAAGGTGGAACCCGGATCGGGGCCCTCGCCGGGCTGGTGGCCGGATTCGCTATATGGGCTTATACCTTGCTTCTGCCCAGTTTCGTCGATTCGGGATGGGCAAGCGCGTCGATCCTGACGGATGGCCCGTGGGGAATAGAACTGCTGAAGCCGCGGGAACTCTTCGGGCTGCAGGGTTTCGACAACTGGAGCCACGCCCTGATCTGGAGCATGGTATTCAATGTAGGGGCCTATTTCTTCTTCAGCTTCCTGACCGCAAAGCTTGCACAGGAGGCCTCGCGTTCCGAGTTGCCCGCGGCCTGGGCCACCAGGGCGGACATGGAAGGACTTCTGGCGCGCTTCGTGGGTGTCCGGACGGCCCGGGATGTGCTGGAGGCTCTTCCCGAGCGCGCCTCCCCCCAACTGCTCCTCGAAGCGACAGAGCGTTGTCTGGCCAGCGCCCTCGGTGCTCAGTCGGCTCGCATGATCATCAACGGCACTCTGGCCTGGCCCAGGGAACGCGCTGTGGAAATCCTGGACGTCTTCGGCGGCGTTTCCAAGACCCTGGCCGAGAGCCGGGATGCCCTGGAGCGACGACTTCGGGAGTTAGTGGTTCTCCACGAGGCCTCGCACGCCCTGTCTCGAAGCCTCGATATCGACACCCTGCTGCAGGAGGTGCTGCTCCTGATCAAGCGGGAGTTCGGCTTCGAGCACCTGGCGGTAAGGCTGCTGGATGAGGACGGAACTTTGAGGATCCGCAGCCACGTAGGCCTCATCTCGGGTTACGTGGCGGAGTCAGCGATGGTCCCCTCCAGGGAGACCTATTTCGGCATGTGTTTCCTGGATGCTCGACCGGTGGTGGTGGGGGACACCCGTGAGATCGACAAGCCCCTGCTCTTCTCCAAGCTGGTCAAGGATGTGCCGGTGAGCGCATTCATCCACGCACCGATGACCTATGAGGGGCGGGTGATCGGAGTGCTCACCGCCTATGCCACCCGCGGTCCCATGCACTTCACCGATGAGTTCATCGAGCTGTTTGCGGCTCTGGCCAATCAACTGGCGATGGCGGCAGTCAATGCCCAGCTCTACACCGAGGTTCAAGCCTACAGCCATGCAATGGAAGAAAAGGTGGCACGGCGCACGGCCGAACTCGAGAAGGCCAACGCCCGGCTCCGCGAACTGGACCGTCTCAAGAGCGATTTCCTCTCCACGGTGAGCCACGAACTGCGGACCCCGCTAACCTCGATCCGTTCCTTTTCCGAGATTCTGCTGCGCTACGATGTGGACGACGTGGAAAAACGCAGGAAGTTCGTGAGCGTCATCAATAACGAGGCGGAGCGGCTCACCCGAATGATCAATGACCTTCTCGATCTTTCAAAGATCGAAGCCGGCCGCCTGGACCTGCATCTAGAACCGATGGAACTTGAGCCGGTCTTCTCCAGGGCACTCGGCACCACTCACCCGCTCTTCGCCGAAAAGAACATCAGAGCGAGCGGCGAAGTCGCAGCCGGCCTCCCACCCGTTTATGCCGACGCGGATTGGCTCCACCAGGTGCTGACAAATCTCCTCTCCAACGCCGTGAAATTCTCCCCGGAGGGAGGGACGATCCGGCTGAGCGGCCGGCAACAGGATGATTTTGCCCTGATCAGCGTAGCGGATGAAGGTCCGGGGATTTCCACAGACCGACTGGAGCAGGTTTTCGAGCGCTTTCAGCAGGCACGGGACCCGCAGAAATCCCATCCGCTCGGCACCGGGCTGGGGCTGACGATCTCCCGGGAGATCGTCGAAAAGATGGGAGGGAAGATCTGGGTCGAAAGCGAGGTGGGAGGCGGCGCGGTGTTTTCCTTCACCATCCCCCTCGCCCGAGGGGCCGCATGACCGGTGACAGCAAAGTTGATAAACCGGGCAATTCTGCACGGCGGACAGCCGGTCGGGACCCGGATGGCGCCGTCGGCTCTTGCACCCCGCTTCTCTTCACTCTCTTTCGGGAGATTGAGACAGCCCCATCCATCGACGCCCTGCGGGGGCTCGGGGTCAGGATGCTCGATCTGGTAAGGATCGCCAGCCGCCCGGGCACCGACCTAAAAACCCTGGTGCCGAAAATCTCTCGACTTAACGACGCCATCACCTTACGCCTCATTGCCCTGCTGGAAAGCACCGAGGGTATTCGCCTCCCCGAGGGGGCCACCTTCCTCGCCCTCGGCAGTGAAGGGCGTGGCGATCAGGTCCTGCGCACCGACCAGGACAGCGCCATCGTCTTCGTCGACGACCTGCCGGAGGACAAACTCCCCGACATTGAGCGCTTCGCAACTCGGTTCGTCGATGCCCTCGAAGAAATCGGCGTCCCCCGCTGCCCCGGCAACATCATGGCCAGCAATCTCCAGTGGCGCCACAGCCTCTCCGAATGGAAGCGGCTTCTCGACCAATGGATCGCTGCCCCCACCCCAGAGAACACACTCAATTTCGGCATGTTTCAGGGCCTTCGCGCTCTCCACGGCGAAAAAGCCATGGAAAAACAATTACACGGCCACATCCTCGCCGCAGTCCGGCACTCCTCCTTATTTTTGACCTACATGGCGCTCCATGCCTTGCGCTTCCCGCCGCCACTCTCCATGTTCGGACGCATCAGAGTCGAGCGCAGAGGCGAACACGCGGGAAAAGTCGACCTCAAGAAAGCCGGTATCTTTGCCATTACCGTTGGCACGAGCGTCCTTGCCCTCGAAGCCGGCTTCATCGGCGGGAGCACCTGGGAAAAGCTGGAACTTCTTGGAAGGCTGGGAGTTCTAGCCCCTGACGACCTTGAAACGATAGAAAAAGCCTTCACCTTCCTGGTCCAATTTCGTCTGCAGTGGCAACTGCGAGAACTGGCCGCGAACGATAAACTCACAAACCATGTCGACCCGCTGGACATGACCGATGATGAGCGGCGCCAGTTCCGTCAAGCACTCAAAGGGGTCACTCCCTTCCTGCGGACCATGAACAACCGTTACCAACTCAACCTTATATCGACATAAGTCTTTCGTTCCGGTATTCCAGACACCTCGGAAAGAGGAGGTAAGCACATTGGCCGCCCTGAAGATGCTCAGGAGTGGTCAGCGGGATTCGACGGGAGAATCAGCAGGGGGTGGGAGGGCAGTTTCCCGCCGCAGATACTGAAGAATTTCCTTAAGGCTCTCGACGATGATCCGCTCGTCTTTGGGAAATTCGTTGGGGAGTAGCTCAAGGGTGAGGGTTTCGCCGTACCCGACGGCACTGAGGTGGTTCAGGAAACGTGTCAGGGGGAGACTGCCACGGCCAGGGAGGAGGTGCTGCCGGCCGTGGCTGTAATCGGAGAAGTGGATGTTCCTGACCCGGCCACTGCTGTAAAAAAGATAGAAGTCACTGATAAAACTGGTCTTCCCCGACCCCGCGTGGGTACAATCAAAAGTCTGGTAGAGGTTCCTCTCGGTGATGAATTGGACCATCTTCTCGCTTCGGGAAAGAATATTCTCGTTGATTTTGAGACTCCCCTCCCAGGGCATATTTTCCAGGGTAAGAAGCACCTCCCCTCCTCCTACCTCTTTCTGAAAGTCCTGGATTCGATACATCCAGCGCCAGAAACCAAATTCGAACTTGGCCCAGGAGGGAGGATGAAAATTGACCAACGGAATCCCGGCGTCGGCGGCCAGCTCCACGGACTTTTTGAGGGAGTCGACCGGGCTCCCCCAGCCGTCCAGGAACATGAATGGGGCATGGATGGAGAGGATAGGCAGGATTCTGGAAAGTTCTCCCACCAATTTCCGCGAATCGACATGCTCGAAATCCTGGTTGATGATCAGCTCCAGGCCGTCGAATCCAGCTTCTGCCGCCATCTCGAAGATCTTCGGGAGCGGAAAGATAAAGAGCGTACCGGTGGAAACGGAGAACAGCATTGTCCCACTCAATCCTGACCGGAAAAAATTGAATACACGACGATTTCCCCCGCATGCACGCTTTGGATGGCTGGATAAGGTCGAAAAGGGAATCAGCGGACGATGTAGACCGATTGACTGGCGTGCAAGGCGACCTTGGTCGAGACGCTTCCCATCAACGTCCGCTTGATACGCCCGGAACCGGAGGAGCCGATGACGATGACGTCGACCTCCTCGCTCTCGGCAAAGGCCATGATCTCCTCAGCGGCGTCACCGTAAACCACCACGCTCTCCAGCAGAACATCGGCCTCGGCGGCGGCCTTTTCAATCACGTAAAAGATCCGCTGGCGCTTCTCTTCCCAATCGGGTCGCTCGGTGGCCGGAGGAGAAGGAAAGAAATCGGTGAATGAAGGCGCCGGCATGCTGGGTAGAACCAGTACGGCAAACACCTTGCTTTTGAAACGCTTGCCGGAGGCGGCCGCCATTCGAACCGCCTCCTCGGCTGCCTTATCGGACTGGGGCGATCCATCGATGGCCACCAGTATCTTCTTACTGAATATCAGCATAAGACCTCATTCACCTGCAGGGCTGAATCAATCTAACGGAAACAAAAGGTACTGTCAACGGTCGGTTCGCAGCGGCATTTCTGAAAAAGCCTTTGATTTTTCGATGCCGATACGGCATCTTGGTTGAACACGTATTACGGGAGAGACGGCATGTTCGGCTTCGGCTATATGGAAATAGGCATCCTCGTCCTGATTCTGATTCTGATCTTCGGGACCCGGCGAGCCGGAAGGATACTTCGTCAGGGCTTCGATACTTACAGGCGGCTCGACAAGACCCGTCAGGACCTGAAGAAGTCCTTCAGCTTCACCAACCTGTTTCGGCGGGACGATAAATAGGCGCATCAATTGAAAAAGCCCCCGCCAGACAGCGGGGGCTTTTTCAATTGGAAACGACACATGCTACAGCAGCTTTTTCGTAGCCGCCAGAGCCGACTCATAATCCGGCTCATCGGTCACCTCGCGCACGATCTCCCGGTACGCCACTTTGCCGTCTTTACCGATGACGAATACCGAGCGGGCCAGCAGCTTCAGCTCCTTGATCAGAACGCCGTAGTTCAAACCGAACGAGCGGTCCTGATAGTCGGACAGAGTCTTTACCTTTTCTATTCCGGCATTGCCGCACCAGCGCTTCTGAGCGAAAGGAAGATCCATGCTGACGGTGTAAACGACGACTTCGTCCGGAAGGCGGGCCGTCTGTTCGTTGAATTTACGGGTCATGGTATCGCACACTCCCGTGTCGAGGGAGGGGACCACCGCGACGAGACTTATCTTCCCCTTGGAATCGGCCAGGCCGACGGGCTGCAGGTCGGTGTTCACCACCCGGAAATCGGGGGCCGAATCGCCCGGCTTTACGTCCGGGCCCAGAAGGGTCATGGGGTTTCCCTTGAAGGTGATTATGCCGGTTCTTTCTTCTGTCATGCACTATCCTCCTTGAGCAAAGATTGTCGGACCGGACATAAGTCTAGCCCGAGAGAGGGGCATGTCAAGGGAAACGGCAAAAAGAAGAGGGATAGGCACCGCAGCTCCGGCAGAACTTCAGGGCCCAAACTGCCCATCTGGGAAGCAGTTTAGATGGGGAGGGATAAAAAATTCAGGGCAGGATTGACGCAGGCTCTATCGACTTTAAGGAGTTCCTCTTGAAGGAAATACCGGATATAATCCTCCACGTAACAGACTGTCTCTGTTTCAGGTCGAGTAAAGCAAACGCCGACTCCCTGCAGATACTTGTTCTCCTCGTTGGGTTCGATAAGGTAAACGACGCGGCCTTCGATCTCCAACTCTTTATTCATTCCCAGAAGCGGGATGCCGATTCTGACCAGATCATTATTTTCAAGTTGGTGCCATCCGGTTTTAATAAACGCTCCACCGGTGCCAAGACTCATGATCTCGGCAACGTGGCAGCCTTCCCCATGACAATAGATTCCAGGAAGACTGGTCTTCAAACGCATATGCTCACGCCTGAAAACTGGTAGGTTCTCCTGAAAAAAGCGGAAAAGCATCGGAAGAACATAAGGGAGTTCAAAGTATTTACTGGGGAAATTTTGATAAATTTTCATATTTCCTGCTTCCGAAATTATGATCACCGGACGATTTTCGATACAGGACAGTAATCTCCCCGATTCAGTTAAAAGGATCAATGCTTCAGCCGATCGGCCGTCGAGAATAATCGCTTCGGACGATGTCTTCTCCGGGGCGGACATGAAATCGGACAGTTTTAAGAACATGCGGACCCGGAAACCAAGAGGCGGCAAAACGGCTTGGAGTTTAATCAAAGCCTCGTTTTCATCCACGATCGTGATCAGCGGCTTTTCCATGGAGGTCGTCCCATTGATAATTAGAACTATTTAAACATCGCCAGGGTGAGAGTCAAGGACAAATCACAATATTTCAAACCGAATACCGTCTTCGCGTTTCTGCAAACTGTTCATTTCCAATGATGAGCAAGGATTATAAGCCCGCTGGTCTGATTTTTCTTTCTCTATCCTGCTCGCTTATCCGCATACTCCGCAGCGCTGGCAGCCCTGCATGCAGCGGGGGGTGAGTTTCCCCTGCAATCCCCGCTGAAATTCCTGCCACAGGTACTCCCGGTCCACCCCGCTGTCCAGGATCTCCCAGGGAAAAACCTCGTCTTCTCCTCGTTCGCGGGTCACGTAAAACTCCGCATCCAGGCCGGTCTCGCGGCAAGCGGCTTTCAGATTTTTGCCCGAAGCAAGGTGCGGCAGCGCCCGCGCGGTCCGGCGATCCCCCCGGGAAAGAAAGGCCTGCACGGTGGCGGCGCGCGGAGATTCGAAGATCACCTCGGTGTTGGGGAGTCTCGCCACGGCGGAGCGCAGGACTTTCATTTTCCGTTCGAGACTTTTCCCTCCCTCCATGGGCGCCCACTGCAGGGGGGTCGAAGGCTTGGGAATAAAAGGGTTCACCGACAGCGTAATGCTCCCCAGCCGGCCCTGTTTTTTTCCTGCCTCCACCCAGATCTCACGAATGCGGCCGGTCAGCTCCAGCATCTCGGCGATGTCCTCTTCCTCCTCACCGGGCAGTCCGATCAGGAAATAGAGCTTCAGGTTGGGGATCCCGTTTTCCGCCAGCAGCCGCACGGCGCGGAGGATTTCATCTTCGGTGAGGTTCTTGTTGACCTGGTTCCGCATTCGCTGGCTTCCCGCCTCGGGCGCCAGCGCCACGGTGCGGTGGCCGGAGTCGCGCAGAGCCTCCACCTCCGGCAGGGTGAGGGAATCGATGCGCAGGCTGGCCACCGAGACCTTTCCCCCCCGCGCAAGGATTTCCCCTTCCAGTTCCCCGATGTGCGAATAATCGGAGATGGCTGCACCCACCAGACCCACTTTTTCACGGTGGCAAAGACCCTGGTCCACCTGATCGATCAGATGCTCCAGGTTTCGCTCCCGGGGCGGCAGGTAAAGGAAACCGGCGGCGCAGAAGCGGCATCCGCGGGAGCAGCCCCGGGAGATCTCCGTGAGGGCCATATCGGAGAACTCCGTCTCCTCCGTCAGGATGAAGGAACGGGTCTCGGCGCTGTTCAGATCAGCCAGCCACTGGCGGCGAACCCGCTCGGGAACCCCCGTCTCCGCCGTATATTTCCTGACGGTGCCGTCCTCGTTGTAATCGACCCGGTACAGAGAAGGGACGTACAGACCGGGGACGGCGGAAAGACGGCGGAGCAGATCCGTCCCGCCGGCTTTTTCCAGCGCCATGGCCTCAAAGAAGGCCGGAAGGAGGACCTCCCCCTCCCCTATGGCGAAGACGTCCATGATCGGCGCCAGCGGCTCGGGGTTGAGAAAAGCGCAGACTCCGCCGCACAGCAGGAGGGGGAAGCGGTCGGCGCGATCCTCGGCATAAAGAGGGAGGCGGCTCAACTCGAAAATGGTGGGCAGATGGATATAGTCGTTTTCGAAGGAAATCGAAAAGGCGATGACGTCGAAATCGGTCAGGTGACGCCCCGATTCTAGAGAGAAGAGAGGGTACCCGGTCTTTCGATGCTCCGCCAGATCCTCGGGATCGGGGAGGAAGAAGCGTTCGCACAGGGCATCCTCGCGGCTGTTGATGTGGTGGTAGATCGAGAGGAATCCCAGGTTGCTCATGGCCTGGTGATAGGTGTTGGGATAGAGCAGGGCCACGGACAGACGTCCGCCCCAGGGATTGGACCGGCAGCCGGTCTCGCCTTCCAGGCGACGGCGGGCCTTATCGATGAGCTTGCGGGACATGGATGTCGATCGCCTCGGGAAGTTGTCGCGCATTCAAATTCAGGAAGGCTCCCGTTCAAGCAGATCCCTGATCTGCTCCACCGAGAGAAACTTCCCGGAGGACTGCAGGGTTCCGTCGATCGCCAGCCCGGGAAGGGAGTGGACTCCGTAAACTGCCAGGACCTCGGGATCGTTGGTCCGCACGACCTCCATCTGTTCGCCGCTTTCAGCCACCGCCCGCAGGACGTTGTCATAGAGAATCCGGCATTTTTTGCACTCGTCGCCGAGAACCTCAATCTTCATGGTCGACCTCACGAAAGATTCCGTATTTTTTCCATTGTATCAGCACCAGGGGGTGTGATGCACGGGCAGTCATCAGAGCTCGGCACAATAATGGAGAACCTGGGCCACATCATAGGTCAGATCGATCACATGGACACATCCCTGCTCTCTGCCGAGGACGTTTGCAAGCTCCTTTTTAGTCATGCCTTTCAGATTGAGTCCCACGAGTTCCTCCATGAAAACAGCGGATTCCTTGCAGACTGCATCGGGGGCCCTGAGCAGGTTGCCTTCGGCCTTCTTCACTTCCATCTCCCGGTCAAGGGTCAGGGCGACCGATACCTGGTGAAAGGAATCGCTGAAGTTTCCGACCAGGAGGAAGGTGTCATTCCCTTGGGAGTAGAGGGTCTGGGTCTTGAAGCGGACAAACAGATTCCCTTCGCGCGTGGTTTCTCCTACATGTTCAAACCAGGTCTGGGTCAGGCGGTCCAGGTTGCTGTAATAGCGGCAGCTGCCTTTGTAAGACTCCTCCCAGCTCTGCTCATACTCCTCGGCCGAAGAGTAGCCGCGCTCTTTCCAGATAAAAGTCTCCGCCTGAATGATCCCCTTGACCGTCTCGGCAAACAGAGGCGCGAGCAGAGGATCGTCCGTGACCGCGGTCAGCTCCCGCAACGCCGGCCCCGCGTTGAAATACGCATCCTTTCCCGTCAGCATCGGAACGGGGTGAACTTTCCTTCCCTCGGGCACCGGCCTCTGTTCTTCCCATTCGGCGTCCCGGATGACAAAATCGGACACCCCGACCCGAAGGCGCGCAACGGATTCCCTGTCCGTATCCAGATAGCTGGTTTCACTTTCAAGCACGTCATCGTCGCCCCGGCGGACGGAGGTATGCCAGTTTCGCCTGAATAGACATTTCATAGTAGCTGCACCTCTTCGTTAAGGTCCGCTCGATCTTATTATGGTCTCCGTTTTATCTCGCAGTATGACGGCTTTGCAGGGACGGATCAAGGATTGAAATGAGGACGGGACGGAGTGGGCAGGGGTGCCAGCTGCCGGTCATGCAGCCTACTCAACAGCGCCAGCGCCAGGATCGCCCCGGCCAGGGCGAGGGCCATGTCGGACTGGGTGTCCCAGATATAGCCCTGCGTTCCCAGGAAGGCCTCCGCCCCCTCTCCTGACGCCAGTGCCACCCACCACTCGATAAGCTCATAGAAGGCGCTCAGGGCGAGGCAGATGCAGGCCACGAGAAAGTTCATCCATCTCCTACCCTTCACCACCTCCAGCCGCAGCAGAAGCTCCCTGGCGATCATGGCCGGAACGAATCCCTGGGCGAAATGCCCGAGCTTGTCGTAGTTGTTCCGCGCCCCGCCCGCCGCATCTCGCAGCCAGTCGAACAGCGGGACCTCGGCGTAGGTATAATGTCCGCCCACCATCAGGATCAGGCAGTGGATCAGGATCAGCAGGTAGGCCAGAGGGGTCAGACGAAAACGCCTCCAGGTCGCCGCCAGCACCGCCAGGCCGATCAGCGCCGGCAGGACCTCGAGGAACCAGGTGAACCGGTCCTTCGGCCCGATGGCGGACCAGAGGAGGACGGCGAAGTAGATCAGGAGCCACGGGAGGACCATGGATGGGAGACGTGATTGCATGGGCTTAATTCTATTGAGGATGATGTTCCCCGCCCCTTTGCTTGGGTTATCTGCCGCGAAATCCGGTCTTTGAGACCCTTCAGAATCTTGATCTCGAATTTATTGCTGGATTGCCTTGACCTCGAGAAATTCCTCGAGGCCGAACCGGCCCATCTCCCGGCCGTATCCCGACTGCTTGTAGCCGCCGAAGGGGGCCAGGAGGTTGAAGCGGCCGCCGTTGATGTCGATCTGACCCGCCCGCAACCTTCTGGCCACGTGCATGGCCCTCTCCTCGTCCCCTGACCAGACGGCCCCGGCCAGTCCGTAGGTGGTGTCGTTGGCGATGCGCACCGCCTCGTCCTCGTCCCGATAGGTGAGAATGACAAGGACCGGGCCGAAAATCTCCTCCCGGGCGATGGTCATCCCGGGAGCGACCCGGCCGAACACGGTGGGCCGCACATAGTAGCCCTTCTCCAGGCCCTCGGGGGGCTCGGGGCCGCCGAGGAGCAGCGCCGCCCCTTCCGCGGTCCCCTGGCGGATGTAGGTCCGTACCCGCTCCCGCTGCACCTCGGAGATCAGCGGCCCGAGGCGGGTCCGCTCGTCGCCGGGATCGCCCGGGGTGAAGGAGCTGGCCGTCTCCACCGCCAGCCGGGCCGCCTCCTCGTAGCGGCTTTCGGGGACCAGCATCCGGGTGTGGGCCGAGCAGGTCTGTCCGGAGTTGAGGAAGCAGGAGTTCACGGTCCCCTTGACCGCGGCCGCAAGGTCGGCGTCCTCCAGAATGACCGCGGCCGACTTCCCCCCCAGTTCCAGCGCCAGTCGCTTCACCGTAGGGGCCGCCAGTTCCGAGATTCTCCGGCCGGCCCGGGTCGAACCGGTGAATGAGATCATGTCCACTTCGGGATGGCGTGCCAGGGCCTCGCCCGCCACCGGGCCGGTGCCGGTGACCAGGTTGAAGACCCCGGGCGGCAGGCCGGCCCCGTCGACGATCTCGGCAAGGATAAAAGCCGTGAGAGGGGCCACCTCGCTCGGCTTGAGCACCACCGTGCAGCCGGCGGCCAGGGCCGGGGCCACCTTCGCCACCACCTGGTTGAGGGGATAGTTCCAGGGGGTGATGCACCCGACGACCCCGACGGGCTCGCGCACCACTAGGGAGTTGCCGACGCGCTCCTCGAAGGAGAAATCTTTGAGGAGACGGGCGTAGCTCTCCATGACCGCCGACGGCAGCCCCGCCTGGACCCGCCGGGAGAGTTTCAGGGGCATGCCCACCTCACCGGTGATGGTGACGGCAATCTCCTCTCCGCGCTCGGTCAGCCCCCGGTGCAGCCTTGTGAGGGCCGCCGCCCGCTCCTCGACCGGGGTGGCCTCCCACCCCTCGAAGGCGCTGCGCGCCGCAGCCACGGCGGCGTCCACATCCTCCGACGTGCCCGCGGGGATGCGCCCCATCACCTCCTCTGTCGACGCATTGACGACGTCGATGAAATCCTTCCCCGTGGATTCAACCCATTGGCCGTTAATGTACAACTTGTCGCGATTCTGCATCGGCACCTCCATGGCGATGAATATGTACTAAGCAGGGTCTGTGGAATGCTTTCGGTCCGATAGCGGACCAGATGAGGACGGCGGAGTAGACCAGAAGCCAGGGGATGGCCATGAGCGGAGTGGGTGACGGCATGGACGTTCGTATTCGACTCATTAATTCTACGACCTTCGCGTTGAGCGCCTGGAACAGCGACTGCGCACCAACGCCTAGGGTGATAACTGAGCAATCCTTATTTGACGTCAGCTCCTCTCTGAACGAGAAGCTCTCTCAACATTGACCGATGGCAACGGGACTCATCCTCGCAATAGCAGCCTATCGACATATTTGTCTGATGAGACAGGGCCGCCAGCAAATCCAGGTCCCTGCTCGTCCCCGGAGCCTTCAGCTCCGCCAGGAACTTCCTTTGGAATGCTTTCCATGACGTCTCATCACCGGCCGCCTGAGCTTCCTTCACCAAGGCCTCGCTGGGAGACAGATTCGGAAACCAGACGTCATAGATGTCCTTTGCGGAGTAGTCTTCCTTTCTCACTCCACGGGGAGGCCGTCTCACCGTTCCTATCCGCAGCCCTTCGCCTTCTTCCCTGGGAGCACCCAATCTCACGATCCTTATGGTCATTTTCTTCTCCGGTTTGGCGATTTGTTAACCAGTTTCCGGCACAGCGGTCACTCCTGCAGAAAGGGAAGTATATCCGTGTGATGGCCGATCATTTTCCATTTCCCATTCTCGTTACGAAAAAGATTTGTCGCGCGAATAGTAACTTTCTGAACCTTTCCATCTGCCGTCACGTTGTGACCTATCTCATAGTTGCTGACAATCGCAAGGTCACGCCCCACCGTGATCCGCATGTCCTTTGGCTCTACCTTGCCACCAAGTTTCAAGTCTGCTTGTGTCTCCCAGTCGGCCAATACGTCCTTCCAGCCGAGACGAAAGCCACCTCCAGGGCCCATATAAGTCACATCATCCTTATGCGACCATACCTCTTTCATTGGCAGCAATTCACCGGTAAACATCACATTGAGAGCAGAGTAGAATTGCTCTGCCGCTGCACGCACTCCTTCTATGTCCTTTTCCGCGGCAAACGCCGGACTCTCGGAAATTACACCGACAACTGAAAACACAACAATCGTGACAAAGATAAGCTGTTTCTTCATCGTTGACTCTCCCTGCTGGGTTCAGGTCGCCACCTTACTCTTAGAGGATATAACAGGGGGTGCCATTTACCAGGCTTCCGCCCCTGTTAACTGAAGCCTCTTAACCCCATTATCATCGCAGAACTTGGCGGATACACTGTTGCCCATCATGGACCGCTTCCCCCAGATCGACGGTATCTCTACGGGTACGGAAGTTGAGAGGTCGACAGAAAGTGCACCTAACTGCAGGGCGAGGAAGTCTCTCGCACCCCGACCTTTTGACTGGGCCGACATAAGGGCACGCGCGTGATTCCAGGCGGCGGGAGGACTCGAAAGAGCCCCGCACAAAAGAGCCTCGATAAGTGTTTGGTGCAGAATTCGTCTGCAACCAGGAAAAAATCCCAAGTCGGAATCGGCAGGTCTTTCGAGGATTCAGTCGCTTGTCAAAGAGCGGAAGGAGTTATTCTTTCTCGTGCGCGGTGGAGTCTACCCCTTGATAAGTGTTAGGCGTTTTTCTTATTAAAGTTGGCACTCTGCGACACCGACAATAGAAGTATTTTCGCCGATGGACATAACCATGTTCCATTTATATAGTTTTGTTAAACTACCATTTTGAGAATTTTCGATGTCTGCCAAATAATATAATTTCCCGGATATTTTTTGGGTAATGCAGTATCCGTTTTCTGTTGGGTGAAAATCGACGTCTAGGCTACCGCCAATAACCCGAGTATTCTCCCATTTTTCAGTTATACAAATAGCAATGTCTTTTGGTTCTTTATTGCTTGTATAAACAGAAACTGGTGCGTCAAGTCTCATCGCCTTGGGTGTCGGTGAGCATGCGGACATTATGATAATTGACACTGTTAAAATTAAGAACTTTGCCATGTCATAATTCCCTTTCGACTGAGTCGTTAATGATGACCGTATTATCTTTTCGACGCCTAACGGTTCGCGATAAGCGGTGGCGACGCGAAAGTTCGGCCTACTACCGCAATTTGATTTTGCTTTTCGAGAAGCACCCAGCTATTTTCCATCCGCTTGATTTGCTTGTTAGCAAGGCCTCTTATTTTTCAATTTCTTTTGGTCCGTAGAAATAACTTGTCTTGTGTTCTTTCTTTGAAACGTAGTCGATATTTGGTTCATTCGAATAATCGAAATGAATCGGTATGCTGTAAAATTCCAACCCTTCAGGCATGCGATAGACTAAATTCATCTCAATGCCTTTTGGCAGTTGAATGGCATTGCCGTTCTGTTCGACGCGGACACCTTCTTCAAGGATTACCGTTTCATTCATGTAGGGAAGGGAAGTTATGTCTACGTCTTTTATCGCCAAAAGTTTGAAGACGACAAAGGCCCCCAGTAAGAACCCGCAGGTGAATATTGATATGAATTTTATTGCTTTCATAATTCGACTTGCTAACGGTGGAGATAAGCGGCGGCGACGCGACCTTACGAACACCACCGAACTATTCAAAATTATTGCTCATGCCCCAACCGTCCGCTTGATTACATGGTTAGGTAATGATTATATTTCTGCTATATAAACCTTGGAATATATATAAAAATCAATGCGAAGATAATTATAACTATGAGAAAAATGCCTTTCTTACATTTTTTTCTTTGGTTTTCTGTCAAAATTGGCATGTCAAAACTTGTTCCCGTTATTTTTGTTATGACATGGCAAAATTTTATTTCATAAAATTCGTGGAAAAATACCTGCAAAATTAGCGTTACAAATACTATAAAGATGATGGATGAAACTCCCAACGCTGCAATGACCCAAAATGCCATTGTTCCAAATTTCAAGTAAAGCAGGAATAGTACAATATTGATAATGATGATTGTAGTTGGCTTATTATTCAATGTAATTACCTAACGATAAAGCTCAGCCGTCGCAAAAGCGCGCAGCGGTTTTGCGGTCGGATGGAGCGACTTGTTAAACGGAACGTTCCTTCTGAAGGGCCGTGACCAATTCCTTAGCCTCATCTCTATAGTCACGCACCTTCTGAATATTTTGAGGGATTAACTCATTTATTCCGACCAGCTCCTGGTCTTCAGCTTGCATTGCATTGACCGCCTGCTCGAGAGCCTGCTTATGAGTGACCCCTTCCTGCCGCAGCTTGATATCGCGAATGATCTCATTCAGCTTTTGCTGGATCACGTACTTACGACTTTGCTGATTTTCAAGAAGATTTATGTGATCTGAGCTTCGGTGGTAATACTTGAAAACCCGCTGCCGAAGATCCTCGGCTTTGACTAAAACCAACCAGTCGCGGTTCTTGAGATAGATCTGCCGCGATTCGCGTAATTCGTTTAGGGTAGTGAACCAAATGGTCCCACTTTTCTCCCATTCATCGATTAGGCGCTCGTACAAACTTACCGACGATTTGAGGTCGTCGACTATGCCGGTGACTAGCAGCGATTTGGTTAGTTTGAGCCGCGACGCCTCAAGCCGCCACTGTAGGAACCAACCCGTCCCTGCAGCTAAAAATCCGCCTACGACCGCAGCTAGGAGCTGTGACATTTTCCCTCCGTTTAACGGATTTGCATCAGCGGCGGCTAGCGACCCTTCAGTCATGTAGAAATTTTTCGAGGACCACTGCTGTCACGCCGCCCGCTGCATGCGAGGGTTAGCTGCGCTTGGTCAATAGATCACATACTGCAAACCAGGTGCTGTCGTTTTGGTTGACGGCCCTTTTCTTCTGACGCGGTCGATCTGCGTAAGGACATACTCGTGCAGAATCTTTGAATCAACTTCCGAGAGGTCAGCTGCCGCTTCATAGGAGACAATTGCCTCTTGGGTTTGTCCAAGCTTCTCACACGAAATGGCATACTTGAAGCGTGCTACGAAGTGGTTCGGGGCTTTCTCTGTGATCTCATTTAGCTTCAAATTAGCTGTTTTTGGATCCCCAAGTTTGTATTCATTTTTAACCTCCTTGAAGTCTGCCCTTAAGGCTGGGTCCCTTTCGGCGGATCTTTCAAGGTATGAATACTCGAATGCCCCCCTGCGGCCCCCAAAGAAGTAGGACAAAACGAAGAACTGGTAAATGAGAGCAAATACGAAGGGGAATGTGATAGGCGGGAGTAGAAAAAATAAAAACCGATCGAACATCATACCCATCACAAAGCCAGTACCGAAGGCCATTGCTGAGTTTATGATCCAGAACCGCAAGTAATGGGAAATGGGTATTTTCATCTTCCCTCAGCAGCTAACTATTGTTTATATGGTTTCCAGATAGATCCGAAATTCAATTTTCCTTCCGGATAAAATTCATTCAGAAAATTAAAAATATATCGATTTTCGGCTATTTACAAGTGGACCGGAATTTTATCCGGTTTCCAAATAAATCTCGTTACGTTGCTCTATAGAGAGTCGATCGGGCTGGGCACTCCCTGTCCTCCCCGATTGAGCACATGAGTGTAAATCATAGTTGTTCGAACATCCTTGTGTCCAAGCAGTTCCTGAACAGTTCGGATATCATGCCCATTTTCCAGCAGATGTGTAGCAAATGAATGCCGCAGTGTATGGCAACTGGCTCTCTTGACGAGGCCCGCTTGGTTTACCGCCCTTTTGAATGCCTTCTGCAAAATGGATTCATCAGCATGGTGTCGGCCCTCTTCTCCAGTTTTCAGGTTTTTCCATCGATTTTCCTGAGGGAATACCCACTGCCAGCGCCACTCTGTAGAGGCATTAGGGTATTTTCGCCCTAACGCCTCGGGCATGCTTGCCTGTCCCCAGCCATGGGATAAATCCTGTTCATGCGTTTTTTTCACCTTGAGAAGGTGAGCCTGAACCGGTGCCGATAAAGTTTGGGGCAACATCGTCCGTCGGTCCTTGCCACCTTTACCATCCCGGATGGTGATCTCGCTCTGTCGAAAATCGATATCCTGCACTCTCAACCGCAGGCACTCCATCAATCGCAATCCGGTCCCGTACATCAAACTGGCCATGAGCCACTTGTCACCCGCTAGATGTCCGAGGACGACTTTAATCTCTTCACGTGTCAAAACGACTGGCAACCGCTTCGGCTTTCTAGCGCGAACGACATCTCCAAACTCTCCGACTTCCCTGCCGATAACGTATTTGTAAAGGTACAGCAAAGCGCATAGCGCTTGGTTCTGGGTCGAGGCGCTGACTTGTCCCTTTACCGCCAGGTGGGTCAGAAACGCGTTGATCTCCGGCTCCGCCATTTCCTTCGGGTGACGCACGCCATGGAAGTAAATGAACCGCTTGACCCAGTGGGAGTAGGCCTCCTCGGTCCTGCGGCTGTAGTGTCGGGTGCGCAACGACTCCCTCAGGCGGTCGAGCAGCTTTGGGCCGCCGGCCCCCTGAACCGGAGTTTTACGACCCTCCTCTCTATTGCCATGCTTGACCAATTCGTCCATCCCCCCTCCAAAAACAAAAAGCCACCCACCGGCTCAAGGCCGGTTCGGCGGCTTAACTCAATTTCTTTCTTTTCCACCCTCCATCGGGTCCCTCCCGAGAAGTCAATGCATCAAAGCAAGTTCGCTCATTGAAAACCTTTTACCTCCTTTTGTCAAGCTCCGTTCCCGCCGGCGGTCCCAAAAGAAAAGGGGACCGCACCAGGCGGTCCCCCGTTGACGAGGGAGTCGACGTCACATAACAGACAGATAGACAGATCCCCCGGTTGCCGGGCGGAGAACCGGCGGGGGTCTGACAGCAGTGAATCAGGAGACGGAGGAGCGCCCGGGCACGGGGCCCGATGCGCAGCCTCAGTCGACGCGCTTGCGCAGGAAGGTGGGGATGTCGAACTCCTCATCCTCGCGCATGGTGGAGCGCAGGGCGCGGGGGTTTTCCTTCTGCCGGTCGCGGATGAAGGTGGGCAGATCGCGGTCGACCTTCCCCATCGTCGTGGCGGCCCGGCTCTTGAGCTCTTCGGCGTGCCGGCGTCCCTTTTCAAAGGAGGCGCCGAAGCCGGTGGCGATGGCGGTGATCTTGATCTGATCCCCCAGATCCTCGTTGATCACCAGGCCGATGATGATGTTGGCGTCTTCGTGCACCTTCTCGTGGATGATGCGGGAAGCCTCGTCGAACTCCTCCATGGTCATGTTGGAGGAGCCGGAGATGTTGACCAGCACCCCCTTGGCCCCGGAGATGTCTATGTCCTCCAGAAGGGGGCTGCTGATGGCCTTCTGGGCCGCCTCGGCCGCCCGTCTTTCCCCTTCGGCGATGCCGATCCCCATCATCGCCATGCCGCGCTCGCTCATAATCGCCTTGACGTCGGCAAAGTCGACGTTGATCAGGCCGCTGGTGGTGATGAGATCGGAGATCCCCTGCACCGCCTGGCGCAGCACGTCGTCCGACGGCTTGAAGGCATCGAGGATGCTCATGTTCTTGCCGGCCAGACCGAGGAGCCGGTCGTTGGGGATGACGATGAGCGAGTCGACCACCCCTTTGAGGCACTCCACCCCCTCGTCGGCCTTCTTCTGGCGCTGTTTTCCTTCGCGGGAGAAGGGTTTGGTCACCACTCCCACGGTCAGGGCTCCAAGCTCCTTGGCCACCTCGGCGATGACCGGAGCGGCCCCGGTTCCGGTTCCGCCTCCCAGGCCGACGGCGATGAACACCATGTCGGCGCCCTGGAGGATCTCGGCGATGCGGGCCTTGTCCTCCATGGCGGCCTCGCGCCCGACCTCGGGATTGGCTCCGGCTCCGAGCCCCTTGGTCAGCTTGCTGCCGAGCTGGATCTTCATCGGCGCCCGGCTGTTCTTGAGCGCCTGCGCATCGGTGTTGGCGGCGATGAACTCCACCCCCTCCACCTGCGACAGGATCATGGTGTTGACCGCGTTGCCTCCTCCGCCGCCGGCGCCGATGACCTTGATCTTGGCCGTCTGATCGATGCTCTCATCAAATTCGAACATGACTCCCTCCCTTCTCCTGTGTGGCCGGAGTGTCTCCGCATCCCCGACCGTTTGTTGAACATCCGATTATATCAATTAGAAAAACTCGCCGAACCATTCCTTCATCCGGCGGACCACCTTGTCGAAAACATTCGTCTGGCCGATGACGAAATTGCGGGACTGCAGGTTCCGGCTGCCGTATTTGACCAGTCCGACGCCCGTGGCGTAGACGGGGGAGTTGACCACGTCGGTCAGCCCGCCGATGTCCTGGGGGACCCCCCGGCGCACCGGAAGATTGAAGATCTGCTCCGCCAGCTCCGGCATCCCGGGCAGGATGCAGGTCCCGCCGGTGATCACCACTCCCGAGGCGATCAGATCCTCGAAACCGCTCTTGACGATCTCCCGGTTCACCAGGGTGAAGATCTCCTCGACCCTGGGCTCCAGGATCTCGGCCAGGAGCTGGCGTGAGAGCACCCGCGGCTCGCGCCCGCCCACCGAGGGGACCTCGATGGTTTCGTCCTTGCCGACCATGGAGGTCAGGCAGCAGCCGAAGCGCTGCTTGATCTTTTCCGCATCGGCCATGGGGGTGCGAAGCCCCACGGCGATGTCGTTGGTCAGATGGTTTCCGCCCAGCGAGAGCACCGAGGTGTGCTTGATGGCGCCGTCGACGAAGATGGCGATGTCGGTGGTGCCGCCGCCGATGTCGATAAGGGCCACCCCTAGTTCCTTCTCGTCTGGGGAGAGGACCGCCTCGGAGGAGGCGAGCTGCTCGAGAACGATATCGGCCACATCAACGCCGCCCCGGTTGCAGCTCTTGATGATGTTCTGGGCGCTGGCCACGGCCCCGGTGACGATGTGCACCTTGGCCTCGAGGCGGACGCCGCTCATCCCGAGAGGCTCCTTGATGCCGTCCTGGTCGTCGATGATGAATTCCTGGGGGAGGATGTGGATCACTTCCCGGTCCATGGGAATGGCGATGGCCTTGGCCGCATCGATCACCCGGCGGATGTCGTCGTTGTTGACCTCCCGGTTCTTGATCGCGATGACCCCCTGGGAATTGAAACCCTTTATGTGGCCTCCGGCGATTCCGGCGAAGACCGACTTGATCTCGCAGCCGGCCATGAGCTCCGCCTCCTGCAGCGCCTTGCGGATCGCCTCGACGGTGCTCTCGATATTGATCACCACCCCTTTTCGCAGCCCTTTGGAAGGACTGGTGCCGATCCCGACAATGTCCAGACCTTCATCGGTAAGGCTCCCGACTATGGCGCAGATCTTGGTGGTGCCGATATCCAGTCCCACGACCAGGTTTTCTTTTCTGTTGCTCATCGTTCTCCCTTTCCCCCTTGAATGCTATCCCTTTTCATTCGGCCCCCTGGCTTCAAGCTTGACGATCACCCGATCGGCGACATTCAGGTCAATGTGCTTGAGGGTCGAGAGTCTCGGTTCCAGGTCCCGGTAAATGCTCTCCAGGCGATCCAGCTTACCGGTAAAATTACCCCACCCCATCCGGACGGGGACTCCGCCGTAATAGGTATAAACAATGAATCCTTCCGTCTGATCGATATGCAGCTCGGAAACATCATCCAGATTGAACCGTTTTCTGTCGGCAAGGTCCTCCAGCAGGACCATGGCCTCCTTCAGGTGGCGGCGGGCCGTTGCCGGATTATCCAGAACGTCGCTCCGGTCCAGACCGGTTACCAGCGGATAATCGAGTCGGTCCTCGGGATCCAGGAGCTTGAAAATTTCCCCCGATTCGTCGGCATAATAGAGATATCCCAGAGACACCACTGCCCGCGGCACCCTTTCGGTCACCTGGATGCTCACCTCCCGGGGGAAAATCCTCTGAACGGAGGCGGTTGAGATCCAGGGGTTCTCTTCGATCTTCCGGCCGATCATCTCCAGATCGAGATTGAAGATGTTCATCCCGGGCTGGATATCGGAGAGGGAAAGAATCTCTTCCCGGCTGACCCTCTGAAGGTCCGCCACCCGGACGCTGTCGATGCGGAAGAAGTCCGAATCGGAAAGCAGGCGGCCCACCAGCACGGTTGCGCTGGCCACGAGGGCGACGCTGCCGGCGAAGATCGAGATGCGCAGAAACCGGTGGAAAAACTTCTTCCAGTCCCGCGCCTCTTTCTTGCGCTTGCGCCGGTTTCCCTTGGTCCGGGTCGGTTTCTGGGATTTCAAATCCCTCACTCTGGAACCTCGAATTTTGTTTTAAGATCTTGATGAATTGTAAAACCTGAGTCTGATAACATTCAAACAATTATTTCCCAAGCGCAGCTCCTTCGAGAATCCGCTGGGTCAGTTCGCCGAAAGAGATCCCGGCATGCGCCGCGGCCTTGGGCAGCAGGCTGGTTTCGGTCATTCCAGGGATCGTATTTACTTCCAGACAGTAGAACTCCCTCTCCCGCACCATGAAATCGACCCGGACCGCTCCGGCGCAGCCAAGCGCCCGGGATGCTTCCACGGCCACCTGGCGAATCCTTTCGTAAAGCGCCCCGTCCAGGGGGGCGGGAAGAATATACTCGGTCTGCCCCCCCGTGTACTTGGCGTTGAAGTCGTAAAATCCCCCCTTGGGCACAACCTGAATAATGGGAAGGGCTTCTCCGCCGAGAACGCCGACCGTGATTTCCATCCCCTTGATGTAATCCTCCACCAGCACGAGGTCATCGCACCGGAGGGCTTCGTCCAGCCCCTGCCCGAGTTCGTCCGCATTGCGGACGATGCTCACTCCGATGGTCGATCCTTCCCTCGCCGGCTTGACCACCAGCGGGTAATGACGGCAGCGACTCATCAGAGCCTGCCGGTCGTCGCCGCGGCGGTAGACTTCGAAGCCGGGGGTGGGGAGTTCATGGTAAAGAAGAATTTTCTTTGTGGTCACTTTGTCCATGGCGACGCTGGAGGCCAGTACTCCGCTGCCGGTATAGGGGATCTGCAGCATCTCCAGAAGTCCTTGAACCGTGCCGTCCTCTCCGTATCTCCCATGAAGGGCGATGAAGGCCACCTCGATTTCTTCTTCGACCAGGCGCGATGCCAGGTTACGGTCCGCGTCCAGGGCGCTGGCTCGGTATCCGGCCTTCTGCAGGGCGTTCAAGACCGCCTGACCGGTGCGCAGGGAGATTTCCCGCTCAGCGGATAGTCCGCCCATCAGAACGGCGATCTTCTTCTTTTTCAATTCATCCCGGGTCATGAAACTTCCTCTCCCACAATCCTCACTTCCGGCTCCAGCTCGATGCCGGTTTGCTTCAGAACCTTTTCCCGGATGCCGTGGATCAGTGCCAGAATGTCGCCGGCCGTCGCGCCTCCGCGGTTGACGATGAAGTTGGCGTGTTTCTGAGCCACCATAGCCCCCCCGGCCGTAAGTCCCCGCAGCCCCGCTTCGTCGATCAGGCGCCAGGCGGAAAGGCCGGGCGGATTCTTGAAGACTGATCCGGCGTTGGGGGCGCCGACGCTCTGCGCATCCCTCCGGAGCGCGATTCGGGTGCGGACCTCCTTCGCCAGCGCCGCGGCATCGGCCGGACGGAAGCGCAGGTGCGCCGCCGTTACCACTTTATCCCCCGGAAGCGCCGAGGAGCGGTAACCGAAATTCAGCCTCTCCGCGGACCACTCATCCTCCCCTTCTTCCCCGGCCAGGATGACCGATCTCAGCACCCCGCTCAGCTCCTGACCGCCGGCGCCGGCGTTCATGGCGACCGCACCGCCGACCGTCCCGGGAATTCCCGCCAGTGCCTCCAGCCCCGCCAGACCCCGGCGGGACGTTTCCCGGATCAGGGTCATCAGGGGCAGACCGGCGCCGGCCCGCACCATCCCCCCGTCTTCCATGTGCAGCTCCCGCAACGCGACCGTGTGGATCACCGCGCCCCGGATGCCTCCGTCCCTGACCAGCAGATTGCTGCCGGCGCCGAGGGGCAGCCACGACACTTGCGCTTCGCGCAGCAGCGCCAGCGCCTTCAGCAGATCACGGTGGTCCGCCGGAACGATGAAGATCCGGGCCGTCCCTCCCACCCGCCACGTGGTGTGGCGGGCAAGGGGTTCGTTCTCCAGAACCTTTCCGGCCAGAGTCCTCTGCAGTTTTTCAATGAATGAACGAGTCACCCTTTTTCCTTCAGATGCCGTATCAGTTGTTCCCCCACCTGCCAGACGTTTCCCGCCCCCAGGGTGATGACGATATCCCCCTCCCGGACAACCGACATCAGATGCGCCGCCACAGCGTCGCGCTCGGCGATGTGGAGCACATGCTTGTGCCCGTGTTCGCCGATTCCTGCTGCCAGTGCTTCGGAACTCACTCCGGGAATCGGCTCCTCTCCCGCCGAATAGACATCCATGACCACCACGTGGTCGGCCTGGTAAAAGGCGGTGAGAAAATCCTCGAACAGGGCCCGGGTGCGGCTGAAGCGATGAGGCTGGAACACCGCCACCACCCTTCGGTCCCAGCCGGATCGGGCCGCCGCCAGGGTCGCTTTGATTTCAGCGGGATGGTGTCCATAATCATCGACCACCATGATTCCCTCTTCGTTGTACTTGACCTGGAAACGCCTCTGCACCCCGCCGAAGTCCTGCATTCCTTCGGCAATCGCGGCGAAGGGGATATCCAGCTCCACGGCCACGGCCACGGCCGCCAGGGCGTTCAGGACATTGTGCCGCCCCGGCATGCGCAGAGTGAGTGAACCCAGGCGCGAGTCGTGATGGTGCACCGAAAAGGTGGTGCGATCCTCCCGGTGCTCGATATCGGTGGCCCTGAAGTCCGCCTGTCCGGCCAACCCGTAGGTCACGAACCGTTTCTTGACCTGGGGCACGATCCCCTGGATGTTGGGATCATCGAGACACAGAACCGCCGTCCCGTAAAAGGGGACCTTGTTGATGAAATCGACGAAGACTTCCTTGATCTCGTCCAGGTCCCGGTAAAAATCAAGGTGGTCGGCATCGATGTTGGTCACCACGGCAATGGTGGGCGAGAGGTGGAGGAAGGAGCCGTCCGACTCGTCCGCCTCGGCCACCAGAAACTTCCCCTGCCCCAGTTTGGCGTTGGAGCCGAGGGAGTCGAGACGGCCTCCGATCACCGCCGTCGGATCAATGCCGGCGTGGGAAAGGATGGTGGCGACCATGCTGGTGGTCGTCGTCTTTCCGTGGGTTCCCGCCACGGCGATGCCGAACTTCATCCTCATCAGCTCCGCCAGCATTTCGGCCCGGGGGATGACGGGGATGAGCCTGCGGTGTGCTTCGAGGACTTCAGGGTTGTCGCCCTTCACCGCGGTGGAGGTGACCACGACGTCCACCTCTCGAACGTTTTCGGCCTGATGTCCGTAGACGATCTCGCCTCCGAGTCCGCCCAGCCTGCGGGTGATCTCCGTTTCCCTGAGATCGGAGCCGGAGACCTGGTAGCCAAGGTTGAGAAGAACTTCAGCTATCCCGCTCATGCCGATGCCGCCGATGCCGATAAAGTGGATTTTTCTTATTTTTCCGTACATATCTAAAATCCGTGATTGGTTATTCGTGATCTGTGATCGGTTGACGATTCGTCGGGGATCGGTTTCTACCTTCACCGATCACTGATCACAGATCACCGTTCCTTCGCTATCGCCCTGCATTCCCTCAGGATGAGGTCGGAAGCCCCTCTTTTTCCCATCGACCGGGCGACGCCGGCCATGTTCAGCAGCCGCTCCCGGTCCCTGAGGAGGTCTCCCGCGATCCGGGCGATGTTCTCTGCCGTAAGCTCGGACTGGGGGAGCATCAACGCCGCTCCCCTGTGGGCCAGGGCCCGGGCATTGGCGCTCTGGTGGTCTCCGGCGGCATGGGGATACGGCACCATGATCGCCGGACGACCGCAGGCGGTCAGTTCGGCCACCGTCGTTGCGCCGGCCCGGCACAGAACAAGGTGGGCCCTGGCGTAGGCGTCGGCCATGTCATTGATGAACGGCACCACCCCGTTCGGGTCCCAGCCGGCCTGTCGATATTCCTCCCGGGTCCATTCCACATCCTCAGCCCCGGTCTGGTGCAGAATGCCGAGCCGCCCCCGGAATTCCTCGAGAAGAGGCAGAGCACGGACCATGGCTTCGTTAATGGCCCTGGCTCCCCGGCTGCCGCCGAAGACCAGGAGCAGCGGGTTATCCGGGGAGATGGGAGGACAATCCTCCATGCCGCGGCGCAACGGATTGCCGGTCAGCACTGTGGCCCCGTGATGGAACGCCCGGTCCGCCTCGGCAAAGGAGAGACAGATCCGCTCCGCCCACCGGGCCAGAAGTCGATTGGTCAGCCCGGGCCAGGCATTCTGCTCGTGAATCAATACCGGGTACCCCTTGAGACGGGCCGCAAGCAGAAGCGGCCCCGATGCGTATCCGCCGACTCCAACCACGACCTGAGGCCGGAAACGGTCGAGAATGCGCAGTGACTGGTGCACGCTTTTAAAGAGCCGGGGAATCAGGGCCAGCTTTCCCCCGATCCCCTTGCCGGCGAACCCGGCGATATCGATGGTCGCCAGTGGAAGGCCGAGTTCCGGCAGGATTCGTGACTCGATCCCCCGTTCGGTGCCGACGAAGAGCACTTCGCTCTCCGGCGTCTGCTCCAGAAGGCGCTGGGCCAGGGCTACGGCCGGGAAGAGATGTCCGCCGGTGCCGCCGCCGGCCAGCAGCATTTTCATCGCAGTTCTCCCGGAGCGTGACTCGATATGTTCAGCAGTATTCCGACCGCCAGCAGAGTGGTCAGCAGGCTCGTTCCCCCGTAGGAGAGAAAGGGCAGGGCCATTCCCTTGGTGGGGAGCATCCCCATGACGACGGCAATATTGACGAACGCCTCCATACCCAGCAGAAGGGTCACGCCGCAGGCGAGGTATCGGCCGAAGTCATCCGGAGCCCCCTGGGCGGCGCGAATACCCCTCATGATCAGCACCAGGAACATGGCAGAGATCACGAATACGCCGACGAATCCGAGCTCCTCCCCCACCACCGAAAAAATGAAATCCGTATGCGCCTCGGGGAGATAGAAAAGTTTCTGTTTTCCTTCCCCCAGGCCGTTGCCGAACAGGCCGCCGCTGCCGAAAGCGATCCAGCTCTGAATGATCTGGAAACCGGTATTGGTCGGATCGTCCCAGGGATTGAGAAAGGATAGAATCCGTTTGCGGCGATAGTCCACATTCATGACCGCGAAATACAGAAACGGCAGGGCCACGATTACCAGGGACACGATATAGGTGAAGCGGGTTCCCGCCACCAGGAGCATCACCATGGCCACAACCCCCATGGTGAGAGCGCTTCCAAGGTCAGGCTGCATCAGCAACAGAACCAGGAGCAGGGCTAATACAACCATGTACGGGATGAACCCGAGTTTGAAGCTTTTGACCTTGTCGCGCTTCTTGGCCAGCGAATGGGCCATGTAAATGATGAGTCCGAGCTTCGCCAGTTCCGAAGGCTGGATCGAGATGCCGCCCAGGCGTATCCAGCGGGAGGCGCCGCCGGCATGGGAACCGATTCCGGGTATGAGCACCGCAGCCAGAAGGACCGCGCAGCCGAGGAAAAAAGGGACCGCCAGCCGCCGCAGGATATGGTAGTCGATGCGCATTGTCACCGCCAGGACCGTGAATCCCGCCAGTGCGTAGAGGCCCTGTCGCTTGAGAAAGTAGAAGCCGTCGGCATAACGCTTGGCGGCCATGACGGAAGAGGAGGAATAAACCATGACCACGCCGAGGCAGGTGAGCACCACCGCCAGCAGGAGAATCGTGGTATCGAATCCTCTCCTCATTTCCATCGTCTAAATCGCCTTCCTCTCCGGCAAGGCCCGCACCGCCCGGGTGAAGACCTCGCCCCGCTGCTCGAAACTCTCGAACATGTCGAAACTCGAACATCCGGGCGACAGAAGAACCGAACCGCCTTCCGGAGTCACTTCCCTGGCCCGCTGGACCGCTTCCTCCAGGGTGCCGGCCATGACCGTATGGGTGAATTCGCCGAGAGCCGACGCCATTCGGGGACCGGCCTGACCTATAAGAATCAGATGCCGAACCTTCGCCCGAACCGGATCGGCCAGCGGAGAGTAATCACCCCCCTTGTCCTTCCCTCCGGCGATCAGGGTCACGGGGGCCGGAAGGCCGGCCAGGCTCTTGACCACGCTGCCGACGTTCGTCCCCTTGGAATCGTTGTACCAGGTTACACCGTCCAGAACCCGCACCGGGGCCATCCGGTGGTCGAGGCCCGCAAAGGCGCAGGCGGTCCGCCAGGCGAGCTCCGGAGGGCAACCCTCCATAAGCGGGGGGATAAGGGCCGCCATGACGTTCTCGATATTGTGCAGCCCCTTGAGCAGCAATTCCCCTGCCGGAAACCGATATTCATCATCGCCCCGGCGCCAGACCATGTCGCCGTCGGCAAACCCCATCCCCGAGGAAAGCTTCCGACGGGAGGAAAACAACACCACCCGGGGCGCGATCCCTTCGGCCGCCTCGATGACCATGGGATCCTCTGCATTCAGCACGGCTACGTCCCCGCCGTCCATGTTCTCGAAAATCCGTACTTTGGCCGCCACATAGGAGTCCATGTCGGGGTAGCGGTCAAGATGGTCCTCGCTGAGGTTGAGCAGCAGGGCATAGCGGGGACGAAATTCATGAATCGCTTCGAGCTGAAAGGAGGAGAGCTCCGCCACCAGCCAGTCCCATTCGCCGTCCACCGCCTCGGTCAGGGGAGTTCCCAGATTTCCCCCGACGAAGGTCTTCTTTCCCCAGGCCTTGAAGATCTCCCCCATCAGGGTGGTGGTGGTCGACTTCCCGTTGGTTCCGGTGATGGCCACGATCGGCGCGAAGACCTCTGAAAAGGCGATCTCGATCTCGCCCAGCACCGGCACTCCTGCGGCGAGGGCAGCCGCCACGGCCGGAGCCGTAAGGGGCACTCCCGGGCTGATGGCCACAAGATCGGCAGAGGTAAAGAGCTCCGGAGTGTGCCCTTCGAGATCCAGGTTGACGCCCTTCCCCTCCAGGGACTGCAGACCGGGAATGCGCGCTGCCGGACGACGGTCCGAGAGAGTGACCTCCGCTCCGCGCCGGAGAAAATAGTCGGCCAGGGCGAGCCCGGTGCGTCCGCCTCCCGTCACGACCACTTTCTTATGGCTGAAATCTCGTTTCATATCACCTCAGCTTCAGGGTCGACAGACCGACCAGGGCAAGGATAATGCTGATGATCCAGAAGCGGACGATGATCTTCGGTTCAGGCCATCCTTTGAGCTCGAAATGGTGATGGATGGGGGCCATGCGGAAGATCCGCTTGCCGTAGAAGCGAAACGATGTCACCTGGAAAATGACCGAGAGCGCCTCCATAACGAATATGCCGCCCACGATGACCAGCACGATTTCCTGCTTGGTGATCACCGCGATGGTCCCCAGGGCTCCGCCGAGGGAGAGACTTCCCACGTCCCCCATGAAGACCTGCGCGGGATAGCTGTTGAACCAGAGAAATCCCAGCCCTGCCCCGACCATCGCACCGCACAGCACCGCCAGCTCTCCGGCGCCCTGCACGCTGCTGATCTGCAGATATTCGGCAAGGCGGGCGTTGCCGGCCAGATAGGCGAAGAGGAGGTAAGTTCCCGTGGCGATGATCATGGGACCGATCGCAAGGCCGTCAAGACCGTCAGTAAGATTGACCGCATTGCCGGCCCCGACGATCACCAGCATGGCAAAGGGGATATAGAACAATCCCAGGTCTGGACGCAATCCTTTGAAAAAGGGGAATACGAGGACGGTCTGGAAGGGTGGATAGGCAAAGAGCGCTACACCCGCCGAAAAAGAGATCAGCAGCAGCCAGAACATCTTCTGGCGGGCCGAAAGGCCCTCGCTGTTCTTCATCTTCACTTTGCGGTAATCGTCGATAAAACCCACCACCCCGAAGCCTACGGTGACCATCAGGGTAATCCAGACATAGATGTTGCCCAGGTCGGCCCAGAGAATGGTCGGCAGAAAGATGGCCAGCAGAATGAGGGTCCCGCCCATGGTCGGCGTCCCTTCCTTCTTGAAATGGGACTCGGGGCCCACCTTGCGAATGCTCTGGCCGATCTGCAGGCTCGAGAGCTTCTGGATCAGCCAGGGGCCAAGAATAAACGAAATCACCAGAGCCGTGATGGTGGCGTAGATGGTTCTGAACGTGATGAAACGAAACACGGTCAGGACCGAAAATTCCGTATGCAGCGGATAGAGGAAATGATACAGCATATTATCCAAGCCTAGCCATGGTTGACCGCAAGCGGCGAGGAAGGCGCCCTCAGGGCGGCTCCGATTTTTTCCATTTTCATCCCGCGGGACCCCTTGATCAGGACCCGATCCCCCGGCCTGAGGATTCTCCTCAGATATTCGGCCGCCTCGTCATGGGAGCCGACAACCCGGACACGGTCGCTCTGCATCCCCCTTTCCCGGGCTCCCGCCGAGGTGTGCTCGGCCATCCCCCCCATCAGCAGGAGATAGTCGCAACGCCTGGCCGCCACCCATCCCGCTTCGCGATGGAAGCCGTCGGAGCCGCTGCCGAGCTCGAGCATGTCTCCCAGCACGGCGACACGCCGTCCGGAGCCCCCCATTTCATCGAGGGCTTCCAGAGCCACGCGCACCGAGAGGGGGTTGGCATTGTAACCGTCCTCGATGAAGAGAACGCCGTCTTCCCCCCGGACAACTTCCATCCGTCCGGAGACGGGGGTGAAGTTCTCCAGCCCCCTGACGATGAGATCGATTCCGACGCCCACAGAGGCCGCCGCCGCCGCGGCGGCCAGGGCATTGGATACGTTATGGCGTCCCGGCACCTTCAGAGTGACGAAACGCTCCCCTTCGGGAACAAGGAGGCGAAAGCAGACCGCCTCTCCGGTCACTTCGATTTCCTCCGCCCGCACCTGCGCTTCCGGGGAAGTCCCGAACAGAAGGCGTCTCACGCCGTTGGCGACGGGCAATTGCGCCACCAGTTCGTCGTCTGCGTTGATGACCGCCGTCCCCCCCGGCTTCAGGGCGGCAAAGAGCTCCCCCTTGGCCCGGGCAACGCCGTCCAGGTTTAAAAGAGTTTCCAGGTGGGCAGGGCCCACATTGGTAATCACCCCGACCGTCGGATCGGCGATCTCGGCAAGACGGGCGATCTCGCGGCGGGCGCTCATCCCCATCTCGAGGATGGCCCACCGGTGCCGCGGCTCAAGACGGAAGAGAGTCAGCGGCAGACCGATCAGGTTATTGAAATTGCCGGCGGTCTTGAGCCCTACATCCGAGAGGGAGAGAATGGCGGAGAGCATTTCCTTGGTCGTGGTCTTGCCGGAGGAACCCGTCACCGCGATGACGGGACCAGAAAAACCCCGGCGCAGCGAAGCCGCCAAATTGCCCAAGGCGGCCAGGGTGTTCTCCACTCGTATGACGGGCACGGGAAAGCCGGAAAGAACTTCCTCGCTCAGGCAGGCGGCCGCCCCCTGGCGGGCTGCCTGGCAAAGAAAATCATGCCCGTCGAACCGGTCGCCGCGCAAGGGGACGAACAATTCCCCCCGGCCGACGGTCCGGCTGTCCGTGGAGATGCCGCTGACGGTCGCCCGGGCGCCGGAGGGGGTAATGTCCGCCCCAAGGATCTGGGCGAGTTGCTGGAGGGTGAGTTTCATGGCTTCCTCTCTCCCCGGGTGAGAGCCCGGCGCAGTTCCTCCCGATCGTCGAAATGACGCCGCTCCCTGCCGATGATCTGATAATCCTCGTGTCCCTTGCCCGCCACCAGCAGAAGTTCGCCCGGGTGAAGGGCCTCGACGGCAAAGGAGATGGCTTCTCGACGATCCGGAATGATCACGAACCCTTTTTCCTCTCCGGCAAGGGCTTCTTTCCGGGTCAATTCCCTCTCGCAGATGCGCCTTACTCCCATACGGATCTCCTCCAGGATGGCAAGAGGATCCTCCGAGCGGGGGTTGTCCGAGGTAAGAACCGTCAAGTCCGAAAATCGGGCGGCGACCTCCCCCATCACCGGACGTTTGCCCCGGTCCCGGTCGCCGCCGCATCCGAAGACGGTAATGATCCGGCGGGGGGAAAGGTCCTGAAGGGTGCTCAGGACCTTCTCCAGAGCGTCGCCCGTATGGGCGTAATCGACCAGTATCAATGCGTCACGGTCGTTCTCTATCCGCTCCATCCGGCCGGGTACCTGCGGCGCACCGGCGAGCCCCTCGGAGATGACCTCCAGGGGAATATCCATCGCCACCGCGGCGCCGGCGGCGCACAGGAGATTCTGCAGATTGAATGTGCCAAGCAGGGGGGATTTCAGGTGGAAGGAGCCGACCGGCGTGTCCACCATTCCTTCAATCCCCCTCAGAGAGACGGTCATCTCGAGAGGCCGGACACGAGCCTTTTCGTCTCGGCCGCAGGTCAGGGAGCCGGGAAGCTCTGAGGCAATCCGTCGGCCGTACTCATCGTCGATGTTGATCACGGCGCGGCCGCCCGCGGACTCCAGCAAATCGGTCAGAAGCCGCCGCTTGGTGGCGAAATACCCTTCCATATCCTGGTGGTAGTCGAGATGTTCAGGGGTGAGATTCGTGAAAATCCCCACACTGAAACGGACCTCCTCCACCCGATGCTGGTCGAGGGCATGGGAGGAGACCTCCATGACCAGGGCGCCGGCTCCCTGACGTCGAAAATCGGCGATGGTCCGGAACAGATCCGTCGATTCGGGGGTCGTGTGCGGCGCCGGGATCTGCGTTACTCCAAAGCGGTAATTGATCGTTCCGATGACGGCCGGACGTCTGCCGGCCACATTCAAAATCGATTCGAGCAGATAAGTGATCGTGGTCTTGCCGTTGGTCCCCGTCACTCCAGCCACGGGAATTCCAGCGGTCGGGTTGCCATAAAATGCGGCCGCGACCCTGCCCATCGCCTGGCGGGCGTCATCGAGCAGAACGCCGACGACACCGTCCGGCAAAGGCCTCTTCTCCTCCATGAAGACTGCGGAGGCACCCCTCGCCAGGGCATCGTCGATGAACCGGTGTCCATCGGTCAATGCGCCGCGCAGGGCGAAAAAAGCTCCCCCGGGCAGCACCTGGCGAGAGTCGTGATAAAGACCCGTGATTTCGGTGTCCGGCGGTCCGTCGACCCGGCGTGGGGTCAGGTTGTCTAGCAGGGCTGAAATCTTCATAGAATCAACTATCTTCCTCCCCTAGCCGATAAAAGTCAAAGGGATTTTTTTCACGCGGGGGGCGCCAGCCTCACCCAAACCTCCGCGCCGAATTTTATGGGTCTGCCGGCAGGTGGCGACTGCTCCACCACCCGACCATTGCCCTTCAGCTTGATATTGAGTCCGGTACGCCCCATCGTCTGCAATACCTGGCGGCTGCTCATGCCGACGCAGTCGGGCATGCGGGGAGCCCCTTCATGCTGTTCCGGCTCCTGCCCCTGAAATGCGACGACCGCCTTGGGCGAAGAGGCGGTTTTTTTCTCCACGTACAGCGGGAGCGGATTTAGCGTTCCGGGTTCTGTCGGCGCGACCCTCAGATAACGCAGGGCCTGGTCGGCGATCCGCGAGAAGACCGGGGCGGCCACGAGTCCTCCATAAGTCTTGCCCGACGGTTCATCCATAATTACGAGAACAACCAGTCGAGGATCTTCGGCGGGAACAAAACCAACGAAGGAAGAAATCCGTTTGTCCACCGAATATCCTCCCGTCACGGGATCGACCTTCTGGGCCGTACCGGTTTTACCCGCAACTCTGAATCCCGGAACGGCGGCAAGAGTTCCGGTTCCTCCTTCTTCAGTGGTCATAGCCATCATTTCGCGCATGCGATGGGCAACTTCCGGGGAGACGACCTGGCGCACCTTCCGGGGTTTCCGACTCTCGGCAGTCTCGCCGAAACTATCGACGACTCGCTCCACCACATAAGGTGCCATAAGGGAGCCTCCGTTCGCAATAGCCGCGGTGGCACTGGCGAGCTGTATCGGAGTGACCGTCATTCCCTGGCCGAAAGAGATGGCGGCAAGATCGACTTCAAACCACCGGGAAGGCTTGCGAAGCACTCCTTCAACCTCACCCGGCAAATCCAGGCCTGACAGATTCCCGAAACCAAAATCGGTCAGATATCGATAGAGCCGCTCACGCTCCAGGGACTTTCCGACTTTCGCTGCCCCGATGTTGGAACTGTACTTGAGGACCTCAGCAATTGTCAGATTGCCGTAGGGGTGGTGGTCGTGAATGACCTTTCCGCCAACCGCGTACGTCCCCTTTTCACAGTCTATCGCCTCGCCGGGTCGAATTGTTTTCTCGTTCAGCGCGGCGGCCAGGACGAAAACCTTCATGGTTGAACCCGGCTCGAAGGTGTCGCACAGAGCCCGATTGCGCCACTGGGCGGGACGGTAATTATAAAAGGCGTTCGGATTATAGTCGGGCTGACTGGCCATGGCCAGAATTTTACCCGTCCTGGGCTCCATCACCACGACGGTTCCTGCCCGCGCCTTCGCCTCGTTCACACCGGCGGCCAATTCTTTCTCAGCGATATACTGGAGATTCTTGTCCAGGGTCAGATGGATATCGCTTCCCCGGCTGCCACCCTTGATCGCCGGACCGCCACCTCCCATCCCCCGCCCAAGCGCATCCCGCTCCGTGACAAGATAACCTTCCTGGCCCAGCATCACCGAGTCGTACCTGAGTTCCAGCCCCTCCAGCCCTTTGGGGTCAAGGCCGGTAAAGCCGAGAACCTGGGCCCCGACCTCCGAATTCGGATAATACCGGCGATGTTCCTTGACAAAATTGATTCCCGGCAGGTTCAGCTCTCGAACTTTCGCGCTCTCCCTCGGCGGGACCTGACGCTTGACCCAGACAAACCCCCGGTTCGAATTCAGCTTGGCCTCGATTGCTGAACGGGGCAGCGAAAGCGCCGCCGCCAGAGGCCCGGCCACGGCCGCGGAGTTCGACATCTTTCGGGGTTCCGCAAAGATGGAATCAACCTCTACGCTCAATGCAAGTTCCTCGCCGTTGCGATCGAAGATGGTACCCCTTTGAGGGGTGAGAGGAATGATCTTCTGGTGCTGGCGTTCGGCCCGCTTCTGCCACTCTTCCTGACCGAGAACCTGGAGTTGGAAAGCCCGCACCGAGATCAGGGCGAACGCTGCGATGAAACAGAATCCGACAAGGCGGATGCGAAAGCGAACCCATTTCTCCTGGGCATCCATCAGTCGACGATAACTACCTGATCGGGAGCAGGCAGGCGCAGCCCCAATTCGCTTACGGCAAACCGTTCTATACGAGCCAGGCTTCGCAGGCTGGCCGCCTCCAGTCGAAGACGCTGAGTTTCCTGCTGCATGCCGCGCATGCGCCCTTCAAGACTGGAGATGTCATAGGCCAGATTGACCACCTGAATGCGGGACCAGACGAAAAAGAGAGAGACCGCCAGCAGGAGGGCGATAAAGGTGAACAGGAACCATAAACGGGGGCGTTGGAGGGAGAAACCGTTAATCTTGGGAATGGGTCTTAAAATAGTATCGGACATGGCATCCTCCTTGATATCAAGGGCAGCGGCGAACAGCCCGAAGAACAGCACTGCGAGCCCGGGGATTGGCTTCCACCTCTTCCTCCGTCGCCCGGACGACCCTGCGGGTCAGAAGTTCGACTCGCGGAGCCTTGTTGCAGACACAGACCGGAAGACGCGGCGGACAGATGCACCCTGCAGCCTCATCCTGAAAAATCCGCTTGACGATGCGATCCTCCAGGGAATGAAAACTGATGACCACCAGCCTGCCTTCCGGCTTTAATAGATCGATTGCCCGGGAGACGCCACGGGAGACATGCTCCAGCTCTCCATTGACGTGAATTCTTAGAGCCTGAAAGACCCGGGTGGCCGGATGAATCCGCGAGGGAATCATTCCGCCGGGGACCGTCTCCCTCACGAAGTCCGCCAGTTGGCGGGTGGTTTCCAGGGGATGCTCACGGCGAGTATCCACAATGCGCCGGGCAATCCGGCGGGCATACCGTTCCTCGCCGTATTCCCTGAAGATCCGGGCCAACTCCTCGGCCCCGGCATCCTTGAGCACCTCCGCCGCCGTCATTCCCGTGGTCGGGTCCATCCGCATGTCCAGCGGTGCATCGACGCGAAAGGAAAATCCCCGTTCGGGCGCATCCAGCTGGTATGAAGAAACCCCCAGGTCCAGAAGCATTCCATCCAGCCCGTCCACTCCGAGCTCAGCCAGGATTTCTGCGGCCTCGGAGAAATTTCCATGCCTCAGAACGGCTCTGCTTCCGAAGGGGGTCAGGACCTCGGCGGCCTTCGCCAGGGCTTCCGGATCCCGGTCCAGCCCGATCAGAAGGCCATCCGGGGCCGCAACTTCGAGGATGAGACGCGCATGCCCCCCGGCGCCGACGGTCCCGTCCAGATAGAGGCCGCCGGGAATAGGGGCGAGAAATGCCATAACCTCGGCGGGCATCACGGATCTATGGATGAATTCCGCTTTTTCCAAGGTTCAGAATCCCAGTTCGGAGACAGCTTGGGACGCGGTCTGAAGGAGTTCCTCGGATTTCCGGGTGACTTCGGCATATTTGAGCTGGCTGTAGATCTCGATCTTTTCAAACAGCCCCACCACTACGATCTCTTTTTCCAGGGCGGCAGAGGTACGCAGGGCGTGGGGAATCTGAATCCTTCCCTGCTTGTCGAAAGTACATTCCGCAGCGGGGGCGATCATCAGACGAATGACGGCGTTTTTTTCCGGGCTGGGTGCGCTTTGGTGCACCCTCTCCACGATCTCGTTCCAGCTGGACAGCGGGTAGGCGGTCAGCCCGTTTTCCAGGTTTTTAGTGACGACAAGGCGTTCATCGCCAAAGGAAGTGCTCAGGACATCCCGAAATTTCGCCGGGATGCTGGCCCTTCCTTTGGGATCAATTGAATTGTTGTACTCACCTTGGAAGTTCATGGAGGCCCTCTTTGGCCCAAATTTACACTTTTTTACACCTTTTGGGGAACTATAACGGCGCACTTGGGCCTTGTCAAGGAGTTTTAACGTTTTTTTTACGTGGATTTAGGTATTTGGAGGAATAAAAAATCCCCTTGGAACAGGGGGTAGGTAGGCGGGCCGAAGAGGCCTCAGGGAAAGGGGGTCATTTCGATGGGGGTGTCGCCAGAAGCATCTCGATTTCCTCCACCCGGCGGTCCTCCACCTTCCGAACAATAAACCGGGTCCCGTCCGATTGACAACTGTCGCCCACCTCCGGGATGCTCCCCATGGTGCGCAGCAGAAAGCCCGCCAGAGTATTGGCATGCTCTTCGGAAAGTTGAAGGCCGAAACGGCGATTGATGCTGCGCAGGGAGGTGCTGCCGTCCACCAGGTAGCGGCCGGGAGCAATTTCCCGGATGAGCACCTCTTCCACATCGTATTCATCCTGTATTTCGCCGACGATCTCCTCGACGATGTCCTCCAGGGTCACGATCCCTTCGACGCCGCCATACTCGTCCACCACCACGGCCAGATGCACCCGTTTTCTTCGAAATGACTGAAGAAGGGTCTCGATCGGTTTGGATTCAGGGACGAAATAAGGGGGGCGGGCAACTTCCCGAATGGAGAATTCCTGGGGCCGGTCGACGTAGTTGAGGATATCCTTCGAGTGAATGATCCCCACCACGTTGTCCAGACTTTCCTCGAAAACAGGAAAACGCGAATGACGGGCCTGCTGGGTCAGACGCAGCACATCCTCGAAAGGAGTGTTCACATCGATCCCCGCCACCTCAGTCCGCGGAATCATCACGTCCCGGACCCGGATCTGGGAGAGCTCGAAGATCCCGTGGAGCATGCGGCGCTGCTCCTTGGCCACCACCCCCGTCTCCTCTCCCACCCGGATGATGCTGCGGATCTCGTCTTCGGAGATGATGGGCCGCTCCTCTTCTCCCTTGATGAAACGTGTGAGGAGGCGCGAAACTCCGGTGACCAGCCAGACGACCGGCATGAGAATCGTCATCCCGAAGATAATCGGCCGCAGCACCATGAAGGAGACCTTTTCCGGATACTGGGCGGCATAGGTCTTGGGACAGACTTCGGACAGGATCAGCAGGAGGGGTGTGAGAATGAGGATGGTGAGAAGCTCTCCCTGCTCTCCGTAGAGGCCGACGAAAAAGGTGGTGGCGAAAACCGAAGCGGCGATGTTGACCAGGTTGTTGCCCACCAGGATGGCGCCCAGCAGATGGTCGGGGCGGGACAGGAGGGCATCGAGCTTCTGCGCCCCCCGGCGATTCTTCTGCACAAGGTACTTGACGCGCAGCTTGTCAATGGACATGAGGGCGGTTTCCGAGCCGGAAAAGAAGGCGGAAAACACGAACAGGATACCCAATCCGATCAGGTGCAGTAGTTGGTCATCTGACATTCAGCTTTTCCCCGCTATGATTACAGAAAAATTTTACAGGAAAATTGGTGGGTGGATTTTACCTCAAGCTTTATCGTAATACAATTGCAGTTTGAGGCGATCTTATTGAAAAGAGGACCTTCTCTGTGCTATAAGGCGCTCTGGCAGATAAAGGTTCCACTCATATTGACAAAATTCGTCCCCGCCTTTTCAGGAGCGTCGATGGAAAAGAGCCAGGCATACCGGCGTCACGCCGAACTGTGCAGCCTGCTGCACCATCATAATTACCTTTATTATGCCCTGGACCGCCCGGAAATCTCTGACTCCGAATATGACCGGCTGTTTCGCGAATTGCAGGAGATCGAGAAGGCCTTTCCCGAGCTGGCCACCGCCGATTCCCCCTCCCGGCGGGTCGGGGCGCCCCCGCTGGAAAAATTCGAACCGGTTCGCCATACCCTTCCCATGCTCTCGCTGGAGAATTCATTCGACGAAAGCGAAATGAGGGAATTCGATGCGCGCATCCGTCGTTTTCTAGCCTCCGATGCGGAAATCGAGTATGCCTGCGAGATGAAGATGGATGGGGTTGCGGTGGAGCTGGTTTATCGCGACGGTTTTCTGGAGACCGGGTCCACCCGGGGCGACGGAATCACCGGCGAGAAGATCACCGAAAACCTCAAGACGATTCCGTCGATTCCTTTGAAACTGCGCTCTTCCTGCCCGCCGCTGCTGGAGGTGCGCGGGGAGGTTTACATGAACCTCAAGGACTTTCAGGCGCTCAATCATGAGCGGGAGGAAGAAGGGCAGCCCGCCTTCGCCAATCCCCGGAATGCCACCGCAGGAAGCCTGCGCCAGCTCGACTCCTCGGTCACCGCACGTCGGCCCCTGCGGATCTTCAGCTACGGAACGGGGCGGGTCGACGGCGATACCCCGCCGACCCACTCCGCACTGCTGGAACGTCTGCGCCAGTGGGGACTCCGGGTCGATCTTGATGGTCTGCGCGTAGTTCGGGGCATCGAGGGGGTCCTCGCCTACTACGGCGAATTAATGGAGCGCCGCGATGAACTCCCCTATGAGATCGACGGCGTGGTGGTGAAGGTCAACGATCTTGCCCTGCAGAGGGAACTGGGGGAAAAGACCCGCACCCCCCGCTGGGCTATCGCCTGCAAATTCCCACCGCGCCAGGCCGTCACACGGGTAGAGGATGTGCAGCTGCAGGTGGGCCGCACGGGGGCCGTCACCCCCGTTGCCCTGCTGCAGCCGGTGGAGGTGAGCGGGGTCACCGTCTCCCGCGCCAGCCTGCACAACTGGGACGAAATCGATCGCTTGGGCGTGATGAGGGGCGACCTTGTGGTCGTGGAGCGGGCCGGGGACGTCATTCCCGATGTGGTCCGGGTGCTCAAGGAAGAACGCACCGGCAAAGAGATTCCCATCGTCCTCCCTGAAAAATGCCCGGAGTGCGGCTCGCCGGTGCAGAAACTGGAGGGTGAAGTCGTCCCCCGCTGTCAGGGACTCTCCTGTCCCGCCCAGATCAAGGAGTCGATCAAACATTTCGTCTCGCGGCGGGGGATGGACATCGAAGGGCTCGGAGACCGCTATATCGACCAGATGCTGAAACTCGGACTCGTCGACAGCGTCGCAGACCTGTACACCCTGACCCGAGAGGAATTGTTTCGCTTCGAACGAATGGGGGAGAAGCTGGCACAGAACCTTCTCAACGCCATCGACCGCAGCAGACGCCAGCCTCTCTCAAGATTCCTGTACGCCCTCGGCATCCGTCATGTCGGTGAACACCTGGCCAAACTTCTCGCCCGCCAGTTCGGATCACTGGATGAACTGGCTTCCGCCTCGGGAGACGATCTGCTGAAGATCCACGAAATCGGGCCCCAGGTGGCCGACAGCGTCACCGCCTTCTTCCGCTCTCCGGAAAATCGTGAGGTCCTCCGCAAACTCCGGGAAGCGGGAGTCGTCCCCGAAGCGGAAGAGCGGCAGGCCGGCGGACCTCTTTCGGGAAAGACCTTCGTCTTCACAGGTGCCCTCAGCCGCTTCTCCCGCAAGGACGCTCAGGAGATGGTGGAAAAGCTCGGCGCCAGGGCCTCCGGTTCGGTGAGCCGCAAAACTGATTTTGTCGTGGCGGGCGAGGACGCAGGGAGCAAGCTTTTGCGGGCCGGAGAGTTGGGCGTCACGGTCCTGAGCGAAGAAGAGTTCCTGCAGATGATGGAAAAGGGAGGGATTTCATGAAGCTCATTCGAGCCACGGTCCGCATCAAGGGAGTGGTCCAGGGGGTCAATTTCCGCTACTTCACCCAGCGCACCGCCCTCGAGCACAACCTGACCGGCTGCGTGCGCAATCTCCCCAACGGGGATGTGGAGGCGATCTTCGAGGGAAGGGAGTCGGACGTCCGCAAGGTGCTGGAATGGTGCCGACAGGGACCGAGCGCGGCCCATGTGAACGAACTCCTCATCGACTGGGAAGACTACCGCGGGGAATTCGACGAGTTCAGGGTGATGCGGTAACATCGCCCCGCACTCAATCCTCGTCTTTCGTCGCCACCCAGATTCGATAGACTTCATCTCTCGGCAGGCCGAACTCCTTCGCCATCTGTTTGACGGCCTGCCTCGGCGGCATTCCCTCGGCGGACAGCTTCCGCAGCGCCTCCTCCAGGGAGCCGGCATCCGCCTTCTCACCTCCAAACTCCGCGTCTACCGCCGGAGCCACCATCAGGACGATTTCCCCCCTCACCCTGCCGGAACCGAAATGATCGAGTGCGCCGGAGGCAGTTCCGCGATAAAGCTCCTCGTGAATCTTGGTCAGCTCCCTGGCGACCGCCACCTCTCGATCCTCGCCCAGTTCCTCCGCCAGATCCCTGAGGGCCGCCGGCAGCCGGTGAGGCGCCTCATAGAAGACCGTGGTCCGGTCTTCCTGGCGCAGGCGGCGCAGCGCTGCGCGCCTCCCTTTGGTTTTGGCGGGGAGAAACCCCTCGAAAGCAAAGCGGTCGGTGGGCAGGCCGGCAATAGAGAGAGCCGTCACCACGGCGGAGGGGCCGGGAACCGCGATCACCGGAATTCCTTCTTCACGGCAGCGGCGCACCAGCAGAAAACCGGGATCGGCGATGGCCGGGGTGCCGGCATCGGAGATCAGCGCCACCGACTTGCCCTGGCGCAGATCCTCAAGGAGCCGCTCTCCCTTGACCGCCTCGTTGTGCTGAAAGAAGGAGGTCAGGGGGGTGCCGATGCCGTAATGGCTGAACAGCTTGCGGCTGTGCCGGGTATCCTCGGCCGCCACCAGGTCCACCTCCCTGAGAATGCGCAGGGCACGGAAGGTCAGATCCTCGAGGTTGCCGATGGGGGTCGCTACGATGTAAAGAGTGCCGCTGGGCATCGGTTCAGGGTCCAGGGATAAAGGGTCTAACCTTCTTTCCCTTCAAGCTTATCGAGTTCCGCCAGCCACAATGCGACACTGGCATCACTGGGCATTCGCCAGTCTCCGCGAGGCGACAGGGCGACGCTCCCTATTTTCGGCCCGTCGGGAAGGCAGGAGCGCTTGAACTGCTGACTGAAAAACCGGCAGCAGAAGATCCGCAGCCATTTCAGGATTTCATCGGCGGCGTACTGGCCGGCGAAGGCGTGCCGGGCCAGGCAATAAATCTTGGCAGGGGCATACTGGAGGCGAACCATGTTGTAGAGAAAAAAATCGTGCAGCAGATAGGGCCCGATCTGGTCTTCGGTGATCTGGCCTATTTCACCGCCTGCCCCCGGAGGAAGCAGTTCGGGGGAAACGGGCGTTTTACAGATGTCCAGGAGAGTGGCCGCAGCCTCTCCCGTGAACTCGGCTTCGGCGCACCAGGCCACCAGGTATCGCACCAGGGTCTTGGGAACGCCTGCGTTGACTGCGTACATGGACATGTGGTCGCCATTATAGGTGCACCAGCCGAGAGCTAGTTCAGAGAGGTCGCCGGTGCCGATCACCAGCCCATGGACCTGGTTGGCCGCATCCATCAGGATCTGGGTCCGCTCCCGGGCTTGGGCGTTTTCGAAGACGATGTCATGCACCTCCTCGCTGTGACCGATGTCCTTGAAATGCTGCCGGACCGCCTTGTCGATCGATACCTCCTTGAAGGTCACCCCCAGCTGCCGGATCAGCGCTTCGGCGTTGGTCCGGGTTCGGCTGGTGGTCCCGAAACCGGGCATGGTGATCGCAATGATTCCCTTTCTGTCCAGCCCCAGCTTGTCGAATGCCTTTGCGGCCACCAGGAGAGCCAGGGTTGAATCGAGGCCGCCGGAGACCCCGATAGCTGCATTTTTTACCCCGGTGTGGCGAAGCCGCTTGGCGAGGCCGGTGGTCTGAAGGGAGAAAATTTCGTGGCAGCGATACGTCTGTTCATCCTCCTCGGAGGGAACAAAGGGGGTCGCGGGAATGACCCTGCACAGCTTGCCGTCACTCACATCTGGAAGGGCAAAAGGGATGATGCGGAAGGAGGTCTTCTGAACCGAGGCGGCAAAGGTGCTGTTCTTGCGCCGTTCGTTGCCCAGATGCTCGATATCGACATCGGCCAGGGCCATCTGCGTGGCAAAGAGGAAGCGATCTGTCTCGGCCAGCACCACCCCGTTTTCGGCAATCAGGGAGTGACCGGAATAGACCAGATCGGTACTCGATTCGCCAGGCCCGGCGGAAGCGTAAGCATAGACGGCCAGACAGCGGGCCGATTGGGACTGGACCAGGGCGCGGCGGTATTCCATCTTCCCCAGCAGCTCCGGACTGGCCGAGAGGTTCAGCAGCACTGTGGCGCCGGCCGTCGCCATCCCGCCGCTCGGCGGATTGACCGACCATACGTCCTCGCAGATTTCGATGCCGATCAGACAATCGGGCATGTCGTCGGCCCGGAACAGCAGGTCCGTTCCGAAGGGAATTCTCTCTCCCCGCCATTCCAGATCCTGCTCCGTAAGGTCTCGGGCCGAGGAGAACCACCGCTCCTCATAAAATTCCTGGGTATTGGGCAGATAGGTTTTCGGGACGACGCCGAGTATCCTGCCGCCGGAGATGAAGACCGCGCAGTTGAACAGGCGCCCCCCCTGAGCGATCGGAGCTCCGACGACAAGAGTCGCTTCCTTTTCGGCAGTCAGGTCGGCAAGCTGCCAGAGTGCTTCTCGCGTCCGTTCAATCAGAAGGGATTGGAAAAAAAGATCGCCGCAGCTGTAGGAGGTGAGACATAGTTCGGGAAAGACGAGGAAGCGGCAATTGCGGCTAAGACCCTCGTCAACGGCCAGCCAGATACGCTCCAGATTGTAGTCGATGTCGGCCACGCGCAGATCGGGGGAAACGACCCCGATCCTCACCAGCCCCAGAGCGGAAAGTGCGGTTTCCATGGCAACCTTCTCCCGAGAAATTCAGTACGTCAATTTCGGCTCATTGTAGAGACGATGGACCAAAAAGGCAAATCGTCATTAGTCCATGGTCATTGGTCATTTGTATCGGATGAATAGCCTTTCTCACAGATGACAAAGGACAAATGACAAAAGACGGTTTTTCACAGCCCGAAAGCATTGGGAATGTGCTCCACAACGGCTCCCGCGGGTCCGGGGCTCACGGCGACAACGTCGAAACGGGGCTGGAGCCCCTTTCCCTTGCCATTGCCGAGATACCACTGGGCGGTGCGGATTATCTGACGCTGCTTGGCGGCGCCGACCGCTTCCTGCGGCGTTCCGAAAGCGTTGCTGCGACGGGTCTTGACCTCGGCAAAAACCAGAGTCTTCCCATGACGGGCGATGAGGTCGATTTCACCCACTGGAGTGCGGAAATTGCGTTCAAGGATTTTCATCCCAAGGCGAATCAGATGCCGGGCGGCTTCCTCCTCTCCCCACCGGCCAAGAGCCAGTCGCTCCTCGGTCATAACCCACCCTCGTTTTTCACCACATGCTCACGGACTCCTCTGAAAGTGAGCCGGTGGAGGGGCGACGGGCCGAGCCGGGCGATGGCCGCCAGGTGTCCGGCGCTGGCATATCCCTTGTTCCGGGCTAAATCGTACCCGGGATAGATCTGGTCGTAACCGGTCATGAGCCGGTCGCGCACCACCTTGGCCAGCACCGAGGCGGCCGCCACCGACAGAGAACGGGAATCCCCCTGCTTGATGGTCTTCTGCTGAAGGGGAAGAGGAACCGGTGTGATGCCGTCGACGAGGAGATAATCGGGGGCGGTCCGCAGGCGCCGCACCGCCAGGGCCATTCCCTTGAGGGTCGCCTGAAGAATGTTCATCCGGTCGATTTCGCCGGCGGACACGATCCCCACTCCGAAGGCCAGCGCCTTCGAACGAATCAGGGGGAGAAGGCGCTCGCGCTGATCGACGGAGAGTTTTTTCGAATCGTCCAGTCCCGGCAGCTCGAAGCCCTCAGGCAGGACGACCGCCGCTGCGACTACCGGCCCGGCCAGAGGGCCCCGACCGGCTTCGTCCACTCCCGCCACCGTCCGGAAGCCCCTGGAAAGGGCCCATTCTTCAAAATGGAGAGGGGACAACGGAAGGGCGGGAAAAAGCTCCAGGGTCATGGGACATCTCCCGAGTCGAATTTACGGCTGGATTTCACCCCGCGCTTCGTATACAATAATTGCTGATTTCCAATGTTCTCGAAAGGAGGAGAAAATTCCATGGTCGTCGTCTTTTTCGTTTTGGCTCTGGCAGGCTATCTCGGTTTCCTGGTCGACTGGAGAGAGTTGAAAGATGTCCTGAGCCAGGGAGGATGGGCCGCTCTGGTCCTGTACGGCATCATCACCGTCCTGATCTATGCCGTCCTGGTTTCCCCTGCCGCAGTAGCCGTCTCAACGCATCACTGATTTTCCCCTCATACCGTCTGACCCGAATAGCCCCGCGGGAATCGGCGCGTTCAAACAGAAAAAGCCCCGGCAGACACCGGGGCTTTTTCTGTTTCGAACATCAGGCCAGACGCTTTTCCCTGATTCGGGCGGCCTTGCCGTAAAGATTGCGCAGGTAGTAAAGCTTGGCGCGGCGCACCTGCCCGACCATCACCACCTCGATCTTCTCAACGGCGGGAGAATGCAGGGAGAAGATCCGCTCCACACCGAAACTGTTGGAAATCTTGCGGACGGTGAAGGTGGATCCGACGCCCCGGTTCACCCTCTTGATGCAGACACCCTGATAGACCTGGATCCGTTGTTTGTCGCCTTCGACGATCTTCACGTGCACCCGCAGGGTATCGCCCGCCTTGAAGGGTGGGATATCTTTCCTGATGTGTTCCATTGCCAGATGGTCAATGATGTTCATGACTTCCTCCTCTATGCTGATCCTTTTCAGATCATCGGCTTTGTTATTTATTGATATGCAAGCCTTGATTCCACAAGCGGCTTCCGACAGATATCCTAAATTCGCTATCCGCCCGTTTTCATCTCTGTTCGCCGGCAAACAGGCGATCCAGGATAATGGCGGCTGCCGCACGGACCGGCAGGTGGTTGTAATCACCGGCTCCCGACACCGGCTCAAGAACAGTCCAGCCACGCTCGAAAACTTCGTCGGCCAGCCCCCACCCGGTCCCGAAGACAAGAAGGAGCGGGTGCTGCTGCACCAGCGCCCGGCAGCGGGCGAATGTGATGCCGTCGGTCCGGGCGGCGCCGGTCAGGACCGGCAGCGGATCATCGCCGGTACGCTGTTGCCATCGGGCAAGAGCCTCGTCGAGGGTCGAAACCGGCTCCACGAGATCAAGGGCCTCACCCCGGTGCGGATTGTAGGAGGCTCCGTGGCCGGTATGCCAGTGCTCCAGAATCCGCTCCACCAGGACCCGCTGTTCGGCAACGGGAGTGACCAGATAGAAACGATCGACACCATAAGTCCGGGCGGTCCGGGCGATATCGTGCAGATCCAGGTTGGTCACGGACGCGGTCACCGTATCGCCCCGGCGGTCACGTATCGGGTGGTGGACCAGAGCTACCGCCATCGGACGCCTGATCATGCTTCCTCGTCCGCCGCATCCTGCTTCAGTTCGGCAAGAAACCGGCGGTCCTCTTCAGAAAGCCGGGCTCCGGGCAGCAGATCCGGCCGCCGCCGCAGCGTGCGCTTCAACTGCTGCCGACGACGCCAGCGCGCGATCTCGGCATGATTGCCTGAGAGAAGAACCTCCGGCACCCGCCGTCCCTCGAACTCGACGGGACGAGTGTAGTGCGGATATTCGAGAAGCCCGTCGGCGAACGAATCGCCCAGGGCGCTTCCGCTGCTCCCCAGCACTCCCGGGATCAGCCGGGCGACGGCGTCAATCATGACCATCGCGGCCAGTTCGCCCCCCGTGAGAACGAAGTCCCCCAGGGAGTACTCGGCGTCCACCATGGACCGGATACGCTCGTCAAATCCCTCATACCGGCCGCACACGAAAATAAGCCCTTCCTCCCGGGAGAGGGCCTGCGCATCGGACTGACGAAAGGGAACGCCCTGGGGAGTCATGAGCAGGACCCTGGCTCCGGGGGAATCCACCTTCAGCTGCGACAAGGCCCGGGCCACCGGCTCCGGCTTCATCACCATTCCGTCTCCGCCGCCGTAAGGGGCGTCATCGGTAACCTTGTGCCGTCCCTCCGCCCAATCCCGAAGGTTGTGGGCGGCAATACGAATCAATCCTTTTTCCACCGCCTTCCCGAGAATGCTCCCGGCAAAGGGGGAGTCGATCATGGCGGGAAAAAGGGTAAGTACATCAAACTTCATCGGGTTCCCGGACCAGTCCTTCGGGAAGATCGACCGACATCCGACGGCCAGGCAGATCGATCTCCACAATGAACTCGCCGACCGCAGGAATCAGGACTTCGCCGAAACGGCCATTGACGACATAGACATCATGGGCCGCCGTCGTAAACAGATCGTCCAGGGTTCCCAGTTCACCGAAGAGCCGGTCGACGACCGTCATTCCCTGCAGGTCCATCCAGTAAACGTCATCTCCCTCGGGCTCCGGCAGGTCGTCACGCCGGATCAGCACTTCGCACCCCACCAGGGATTCAACGTCATTGATGTGGTCCAGCCCCTCAAGGCGAAGCAGATATACCGCCTTGTGGACAGTGGTCCGCACCGGGCTGTACGCGACGGCCGGCTCTCCCGCCCTGCGCAGAAAGATCTGCCGGGCATCGAGAAGGGCCTGGGCATCGGGTGACTGCGGCATAATCTTGAGGTCTCCCCGCAGCCCGTGGGTACCCATCACCATCCCGAGACGAACGAGTTCACCTTCTTCGACGCCCATCACTCCATGATCTGCAGGGTAGCCCGCTTGTTTTCCCTGGTGGCCTTGGCATTGAGCAGGGTGCGCATGGCCTTGGCTGTGCGTCCCTGCTTGCCGATGATCCGCCCCATATCCTCCTGGGCGGCGGCCAGCTTCACGAGGATGCTTCCGTCCTCGCCCTCCTCTTCGGAGATGGTGACCGCCTCGGGATTTTCAACCAGCGACTTGGCGATGAATTCGATGAGTTCTTTCATGGGGTCCGTCCTTCGGTGACAGGGGTGCCAGTTGTCACACTACCGAAGAGCGCTTATACCCCTGCCGGCTGTTTGAACTTGGCCCAGATTCCCTGTTTGCGCAGCAGTTGCCGCACGGTATCGGTGGGTTGGGCTCCCTTGCGCAGCCATTCGAGGGTCCGCTCTTCCTGCAATGCAACCATGGGAGGATCCTGCTTGGGGTCGTACTGTCCCAGATTTTCGATGAAGCGGCCATCACGGGGATAACGCTCGTCGGCAACCACGACCTGATAGAAAGGTTTCTTCTTGGCGCCGCCGCGGGCCAGCCTGATTTTAACGGACATGCTCTGTTCCTCCTGAATATTTTCGGTAGATAGTGGTTTTGAAAGTTCGAACTGGTTTCAAAACGGCAGCCCCCCGCCGCGCCCCATCAATCCTTTGAGGCCTTTGGGGCCGAGTTGCTGCATTTTCTTCATCATTTTCTGCGCCTCAGTGAAGCGCTTGACCAACTGATTCACATCCTGCACCGTCGTCCCGCTTCCCCGGGCGATTCGCAACCGGCGGGAGCCGTTGAGGATACGATGATTTTGCCTTTCGCCAGGAGTCATGGAATTGATGATCGCCTCGATCTTTTTCAATTCCTTATCCGGAAGCTGCATTCCCTTGGCCTCTTTAAGCGCCTTGCCGGCCCCGGGAATCATTTTGAGCAAGGACTCCATGGACCCCATCTTCTTAATGGACTGCAACTGGTCCCGGAAGGTCTCCAGGGTAAAGCCCTCCTTGCGCAGCCTCTGCTCAAGGGCCGCAGCCTGGTCCCGATCGATGACCGCTTCGGCCTTCTCGATCAGGGAGAGGACATCACCCATACCGAGAATGCGCTGCGCCATCCGGTCGGGATGGAAGGTCTCCAGGGCATCCATCTTCTCGCCCATGCCCACCAGCTTAATCGGCTTTCCGGTCACTGCACGAATGGAAAGAGCCGCTCCGCCGCGGGCATCTCCGTCGAGTTTAGTGAGGATGACGCCGCTGATATCGAGCTTCTCGTCAAAGCTCTGGGCCACATTCACCGCATCCTGGCCGGTCATGGCATCGGCGACGAACAGCACCTCGCGAGGGGCGAGGGAAGCCTTGATCCGGACCAGCTCCTGCATCAGCTCTTCATCGACGTGCAGACGCCCCGCCGTATCCAGGATCAGGGTGTCGTAACCGTTCAACTCGGCGAAGCGTCGGGCTTCCTCGCAGATCCTCACCGGATCCTGTCCGGGCAAGGAGTCGAACACCGCGATGCCGAGCTGACGTCCAACCGTCTTGAGCTGCTCGATGGCCGCCGGCCTGTAGATGTCGGCAGGAACCAGCAGGGGGTTCCGTTTCTCCTTGCGAAGCTTCAGCGCCAGTTTGCCGCAGGTGGTGGTCTTTCCCGCCCCCTGCAGACCGCACAGCATGATCGGCACAGGGGGACGCGACGCAAGATCGAGGCGGTTTTCGTTATCCTCCCCCATCAGGCGACCAAGCTCGTCACGGACGATCTTGATGACCTGCTGGGCCGGAGTGAGGCTTTTCAGGACATCCTGCCCCACCGCCCGCTCGCGGACGGAGGAGACGAAATCCTTCACCACCCGGAAATTGACGTCTGCCTCCAGAAGGACCAGACGGACTTCCCGCAGGGCCTCCTGTATATTCTCTTCGTTCAGCCGTCCATGGCCGCGAAGCTTCTTGAATACCGAATCAAATTTTTCGGTCAGATTGTCAAACATTGCTTACCTTGCACACCATTCTTGGAGTGTAGCAAAACATGGACTATAGTGAAGCGGATTTTCTTTGTCAAGGGAAAAACCGGCGGGAATGCCGTACTTACGGCTCCAGCCGGATATATCCTTTTCCTTCCCGCCTGTAAAGCTCCGCCGGCTGAAGCCCCTCCGAATCCAGAACAGCCTCAACCTTGTTCTGCTCCTGTTTCGTATAGCGGATGGCCAGGCCGCAGTCGGAGGCGAGCTGCCTGGGGACGGGGATAAGAAGAAAATCGGCGCCGGCCAGTTTGAGCACCTTCTCGGCCTTCATCACCCGGTGGATGGAGTGAAAAATAGCCACAATATCCTTGTCCCGAACCATGCTTCACCTTTTCCGCAGATTTCGTTTCATGATGCCACTTTTATCCTTACCGTGCAAGGTCGTCGTGCAAAGCCTCTTTCAATTGACATTTCAACCGATTCCCGGATAGACTATGGCGATTATCCGTCAATCCCCACTACCATCCCGATCCGGTCCGGTCATCACGCCGGGTATCCGACCGATGATATCCGAGGTAAATATTGACTCTCCCTCAGGCGCTGAATCTCGCCAATCTTCTTTTCTTTGCCTTCATCGCGAACCTTCCCCTGGGATTCCTCAGAGAACCCTCACGTAAATACTCCCTGCGATGGTTCATCTATATTCACCTGTCCATCCCCTTCATCATCTTCATCCGCCTGGCTTATGGCTTCGGATGGGACATTATTCCCTACTCCGTACTCTGTGCCGTGGCAGGGCAAATCGTGGGGGGGAGCATTTACCGGCGGAGTCGGAAATGAAGGACAAGCGACGCCCCCCCATGAAAAACGCCGCGTCAGTCGGAAACCTGATTCAAAGCGTTCTGCGTCAGCACGGACTGGACGGGAAACTGCGGGAATATCGTGCCTGGCAGGTATGGGACGCGGTGGTGGGTCCACAGATTGCCGCAAAGGCCCGCCCGATAAGAATCCGGGAAGGGATACTGGAGGTGCGTGTCGAGCAGCCGGCATGGATGCAGCAGTTGCAGCTGCTGAAGCCGAAAATCCTCGCACGGCTTAACGAACGGCTTGAGGGAGCAGCCATCAAGGATCTTTATTTGCGGCGAGGCAAAATAGAAAGGGAGTCGACCGAAGCAGAAACGCCACCGCCTCCCTCCTGGCAGTCCGCTTGCCTCACGAAAGAGGAAGAGTCCCACATCGAAGCGGCCCTGGCCCCTCTTGCGGACCAGGAGTTGCGGCAGAGTTTGAGAGCCATCCTCGTCCGCCAGGCGAAGGTGGAGAAAAACAGGACCGAGGCCGAGTAATTCCCAGGTCCCCAGTCCTCAGTCCCGCGACTCCGCATAGATGGCCAGCACCTCTTCCGTATACTTTTCACCGTCATAGATGAAGAGAGGGGGCTCTATCGAAAGCCCTTCCCCACCGCCCTTGCGGGCCTCGACAAGCACCATGCGTCCCCGCTCCCCCACCCGTGAATGCACGCAGCGCAGCCGCTTCGGTTCAAGCCGCTCCCTACGCATCTTATCCAGCAGTTCCGCCAGGCGCTCCGCCAGATAGACGATATAAAACCTTCCGCCGTGCCTCAGCATGAAGACCGCCGCCCTGAGAAAATCCTCAAGCCCTCCGGCCAGTTCGTGGCGCGCTGCCGCCCGCTCGGCCGCGGGCGCCTTGCGGCCTGTCCCGGTCCGGCGGTAGGGAGGGTTGGAAAGGACCACATCAAAAGAGTGAGGGGCAAAGCTTTTCGGCAGAACACGCAGGTCGCCCTCCAGTATCTCCACCTTCTCCTCAAGCCTGTTAAGGAGCACGCTGCGTCGTGCGCGGTCCGCCAGTTCCGGCTGAAGTTCCAACCCGACAATTCTCTTTGGTTCAGTCTTGACGGCCAGAAGAAGAGGGATCACCCCGGACCCGGTGCCCAGATCCGCAACCGTATCACCCTCTTCAATCCAGGCAAAGGCACATAGCAGGATCGGGTCAAGAGAGAAACGATAACCGCCGGATTTCTGGATGATTTTCAGCCCTCCCGGACGGAGATCATCCAGAGTTTCGTCGGCGTATACAAGAGAGTCTGCTTCCAAGCGATTCCTGCTGTTCAAGGAGTTTTTCAGAAAGGTTCAGCTGAAGGAGGCTGCCTGAAAGGGCATCGAAGGGTCTCGCGCACCGCCCGGGGAATTGGTCTCGGGACAGGAGGCTGACACAGCCATCTGCAAAAACAGAGCGAGGCCCTGCCAATGCAGGGCCTCGTTGGCAAAGACGGTATCGAGGAGAATCAATAATTTACGACAGGTAATTAAATGCGCCTCCGACTGAAGAATCTCAGCGCCTTTTATCCCCCATAGGAATGCAGCCCGGAGAGGACCAGATTCACTCCCAGATAACAGAAAATGGTAGCGGCAAAGCCGACGATGGACAGCCATGCGGCCCTTCTTCCCACCCATCCTCGCGTGAAGCGGGCATGAAGAAAAGCTGCGTAAATGAACCACACGATAAGGCTCCAGGTTTCCTTGGGATCCCAACTCCAGTAGGTTCCCCAGGCATAATTGGCCCAGGCTGCTCCGGTGATGATCCCGAGAGTAAGCAGGGGGAAGCCGATCATGATGGATTTATAATTGATATCATCGAGTATTTTGGCGCTGGGGAATACCGCCAGAATACCTCCGGCGGGAGAATTTCCGGAACCCTTATCCTCCTTGCCCACCTTGATGAGGTACATGATGGAAACCCCGCAGGCGACGGCGAAGGCGGCATAGCCAAGAAAACAAGTGATGACGTGGTAAGTGAGCCAGTTGCTCTGAAGGGCCGGTACCAGGGGCTCGATAGCATCGTCGAGGCTGAGCTGGGCCCAGGTCATCGAGAGAAAGGCGAAGGGGAGAACGAAAGCCCCCACTGCTGGCTGACGGTACTTCAGATCAATGATCATGTAGATGAGAACGATGGTCCAGGCGAAGAAAACCACCGACTCATAGAGATTGGACAGGGGAGCATGGCCGACACCGCCGGGGATCTGGTAGGATTCGTACCAGCGCAGACCGATGGCGGCGGTATGAGCCAGCAACCCGCCGTAGGCCGCGATGCTGGCGATCAGGGAAACCCCTTTGCTGCGGGTCGCCAGATAGATGATGAACAGAACCATGGAGGAGAAATAGGCGATGGTAACGATATTGAAAAGTTGCGTACTGGACATGTTTTTTGAGCCTCCGTACAGAGAGAGGGTTCGATTCTAATCGAGCGAAGAACTATTCCGAGATTTAGATCTTCCGTCTTCTCCGCCCTAGTCCCTGGCTACAAGTTCTGCCTTGAGGTTCTTCTTGAAATCGTCGAAAAACAATTCAAAGGCCGGTTGGTTGCGGTGGGCGCTTCCACCGAGCTTGATGCCGGTTTTGCCGCCGACCGGCATGATGGTGATCCAGATGCGCCTGTGCGACAGGAAAAAGGCGATCATGGAGCCGAGCACCATCAGTGTGCATCCCAGCCAGACGACCCAGACTCCGGGGTCCTTGGCCACCTGTAGACCGGTATAAAAACGCTGCTTGAAATCAACCAGAGTGAAGCTGTAGACGCCGCCCCGCTGTGCGTCGAAGTCAGGGAAAGCCTGCAGGACGATGAAGGAGTTTCGCTTGCCGCTTTCGGTGAAGACCTCCAGCCGGGCTCCGGGGCCGAAATTCTGGTACGATGGGGTGAAGTCGACAACCCGGAAGGCGCCGCCCCCTGGCAGCTGAACCCTCTGGCCCTGCCGCGCCGTAATGTTCGCCACCTCACCAGTTTCCTTGACCCGGACCTTGAAGTTGAAGACCGGTTCGCCGGCGGGTCCGTAGCTCGACTGGTAAAAAGTAATTCCCTCGTAGGTGAGGGGATCGTTGACCACAACCGGTCTCTTCTCGGTAATGGTCCGCCCTTCGTCGATGACGGTGAGAAGGCTCTTGAACTCCCTGGGGCGGCTCGATCCCTCGTAATAGGAGACCGAAAACTCGTCGCAGCGAACTGAAAAACCGAGGTCGATGGGTTCGTTGGAACCTCGCGGCCAGACCTTGTCGGTAGCGGTCCCCTCGACGATATTGACAAAGGCCTTGTATCCCCAGAGGGTTCCGATGATGGCGCCGATGAAGATGATCAGGATGGAGATATGAGTGACGTAGACGCCGAAGCGGGCGTAGGCCGCCTTCTGCGCGAAAAGGTGCACCTTGCCGCTTTCTTCGGTCACCACGGGTGTGGAGAAATGGGAGCTTGTGAAATCGGCGACCTTCTTCCTGACCTCGTCGACGGAAGCCGGGATGACTATCTCCTCCATGTTTGAGAAGGTGCGATAGAGCGTCTCATCCGGCACCAGCACCGGTTCTTTGACCGTCTTCCATACCCGGGGGAAGCGCTTGATGGAACAGGAGATGAGGTTTATGGAAAAAATACCGAGGAGTGCCAGAAACCACCAGGAGTGATACATGTCGAAAAACTTCAGGGTATTAAGGATCCTGTAGGTGGTCTCGCTGTAGACTTGGAGGTATTCTTCAGGGGTGCGGTTCTGCTGAATGACAGTCCCGATAATCGAAGTAGCGGCCAGTAGAATCAGAGTGACGATGGTCAGCTTCAAGGAACAGAAAAAATCCCAGAGAGCCGTGGCAGGATTACGGTCTTTTGCGTTCAAATCAGATCTCCCGGAGTGGCGACAACCACTTCTCTATTAAATGGACGCTGCTGAACGACCGCAAAAGTCGGGTGATGTCAGCAGATCCCTGAACATGAGAAAAAAATACGATAGGCGGGATTACAGAAAAATAAATCAATCGAAACCAACCCTGTTCGGCCTCAAATCGAAATGGATGAACCCAGACGAAGTTAATATAGGGCAACTTTACCTGTCAAGAAAAATCGCCCCCGATCCCACTCGCTCCTGTCCTGGCGCTATCCTTCAACTCCTTGTAAATATTAAAATTTCTCTTTAGACAAACGCTCTTGGAGGGCCTCGGCTCTGACTGCCACTCCCGCCGCCAGCTCTTCCTTGTATGCGGAAAGTTTTTCGGAAAGAACGGAGTCACCAAGGGCGAGAAGCTGGACGGCGAAAATCCCCGCGTTTCTGGCTCCGGCCTTGCCGATCGCCATGGTGGCCACCGGAATGCCTGCGGGCATCTGCACCGTCGCCAGAAGGGAATCCAGACCCTTGAGGGACGAGGAATCGATGGGAACACCGATGACCGGCAGGGTCGTCTCGGCGGCCACCACGCCGGCCAGGTGAGCGGCGGCTCCGGCGCCGGCGATCAGCACCTTGATACCTCTGCCGCGCGCTTCGCGGACATATCCGGCGGTACGCTTGGGAGTACGGTGGGCGCTGGAGACGTTCATCTCGAAGGGGACTCCGAAGCTCTTCAGAGCACGCCCTGCCTCAATCATCACCTCGTAATCGTTATCGCTTCCCATGAGTATTCCAACCAGGGGCTTTTGTTCGCTCATTTGATGCCTCCAATTTTTTTAAATAGGTCCTATAGGACATAGAGGACCTATAAGACTCAGACTTAACTTTATCGGCCCAGCGCCTTCTTGCCGATGTCCGTCCGGTAGTGAGCCCCTTCCCAGGAGATCACCTTCACTCCGCGGTAGGCCTTGTCGATGGCGGCGGCTACGGTTTCGCCCAGCCCCGTGACGCCCAGAACCCGACCGCCGGAGTTGACGATCCGTCCGTCATTGAGGGCGGTTCCGGCATGGAAGACCATCAGGTCGTCGATAGTGGACGCTTCCTCGAGTCCGCGGATCTCATATCCCTTCTCGAACGAGCCTGGATAGCCGCCGGAGGCTATGACGACGCAGACGGCCGCCTTGTCGTGCCAGTCGAGGGAAACCCCTTCCAGGCTTCCCCGGGCGCAGGCCAGAAGGACGGGCACGAGGTCCGACTTGAGGCGCGCCAGCAGCGGCTGGGCCTCGGGATCGCCGAAGCGTGCATTGAATTCGAGAACCTGGATATCGCCGTTCTTGATCATCAGACCGGCATAGAGAATGCCGCTGTAGGGACATCCTTCGCTGGCCATTCCGTCGATTATCGGCCGAAGCACGGTCTCGATGATCCGTTCATGCAGCTCCGCCGTCACCACGGGAGCGGGCGAGTAGGCCCCCATGCCGCCAGTGTTCGGCCCCTGGTCGCCGTCAAAAACGGGCTTATGGTCCTGCGCCGAGGCCAGAGGCAGAATCGTCTTGCCGTCGGTGAAGGCGAGAAAGGAAGCCTCCTCCCCTTCCAGGAACTCCTCGATGACCACCTGGCTGCCGGCTTCACCGAAAGCGCCTTCCAGCAGAATCGAATCGACGGCCGAGATCGCTTCCTCTTCGGTGCGGGCGACGATCACCCCTTTCCCCGCCGCCAGACCGTCGGCCTTGACCACGATCGGAGCACCGTGGCTCATGATGAAGTCGACCGCCTGCCGATGGTCGGTGAAGGTGCCGTAAGCCGCGGTGGGAACGCCGTGCCTGGCCATCAGGTCCTTGGCAAACGCTTTGCTCCCTTCGATCTGCGCCGCCTTGCGGTCAGCGCCGAAGATGGTGAGCCCTGCGTCCCGGAACCGGTCAACGATACCGAGGGTGAGCGGAAGCTCGGGGCCGACCACGGTCAGGCCGATCTCCCTCTCCCGTGCAAAGGCCAGAAGTCTTTCGACATCATCCACCGCCAGCGGAACGCACTCGGCCTGCCTGGCAATGCCGGGGTTTCCGGGAGCGCAGTAGATCCGCTCCACCAGCGGAGACTGGGCTATTTTCCAAACCAGGGCGTGCTCGCGGCCGCCCCCGCCGATCACCAGAACCTTCATGATAAAACCTTC
>NZ_KI421421.1:645570-673083 GCF_000472285.1 Desulfuromonas sp. TF | reverse complement strand
AGCGAGCAATTTTGGCCAAGGTCAAGGAAGGCAAGCGATGGCCGCGGAGGCGTACACCGTACGCCGCACAAGGACCATTGTGTAGCCTGACGCAGAGATTGGGCAAAAGGGCCGCTTCCTCCATTTAGTGCCTGAAATGCCGCATCCCCGTAAACACCATGGCCATGCCGTGTTCGTCGGCGGCGGCGATGACTTCTTCGTCGCGGATCGATCCGCCGGGCTGAATGACTGCAGCGATTCCTACAGTGGCAGCGTTGTCGATTCCATCACGGAAGGGGAAGAAAGCGTCGGAAGCCATCACCGATCCCTTCACCTCCAGGCGGGCGTGTTCGGCCTTGATGGCGGCGATCCGGGCCGAGTTGACCCTGCTCATCTGCCCGGCGCCGACGCCGATGGTCATTCCACCCTTGCCGTAGACGATGGCATTGGACTTGACGAACTTGGCCACCCGCCAGGTGAAGAGAAGATCCTTCAGCTCCTCGTCGGTCGGCTTGCGCCGGGAGACGACCCGCAGATCGTCCACCAGGGAAAGATCAGCGTCCTGCACCAGCAGGCCGCCGTTGACCCGCTTCATTTCGAGGCGCTGGCCGGGCTCGGCGGGCCACCGGCCACACTCCAGAAGGCGCACGTTCTTCTTGGCGGCCACAATTTCGGAGGCCGCCGAAGAAACGGAAGGGGCGATGATTACTTCGACGAACTGGCGATCGACGATGGCACGGGCTGTCTCCGCATCGAGCTCCCCGTTCAGGGCGATGATTCCGCCGAAGGCCGATTCCGGATCGGTGGAGAAGGCCCGCTCGTAGGCTTCGAGGAGCGTGCCGCCGTAAGCCACTCCGCAGGGGTTGGCGTGCTTGACGATTACGCAGGCCGGCCCCTCGTCGAACTGCTTGACGCATTCGAGGGCGGCATCGGTATCGGCGATGTTGTTGTAGGAAAGCTCCTTGCCCTGAAGCTGGCGGGCGGTGGAGATGGAAGACTCTTTTATCTCGCCCTCAACATAGAAGGCCGCCTTCTGATGGGGGTTTTCGCCGTAACGCATCCCCTGGGCCTTTTTGAACTGGAGAGTGAGGGTCGGCGGGAATTCAGCCGAATCTTCATCGAGTCGCTTCCCCAGCCAATTGGAAATCGCCCCGTCGTAGGCGGCGGTGTGCTGGTATACCTTGACGGCAAGACGGAAATTGGTAGGGCGGCAGACCGCACCGCCGCTCTCCTTCATCTCGGCAAGGACCGACGCGTAGTCGGAGCAATCGACAAGGACGGTGACGTCGCGATTGTTCTTGGCGGCGCTGCGCAGCATGGTCGGCCCGCCGATGTCGATATTCTCGATGGCATCCTCCAGGGTGCACCCCTCCCTGGCCACCGTCGCCTGGAAGGGATAGAGATTAACCACCACCATATCGATGGGTTCAATGCCGTGTTCGGCCATTTTTGCTACATGCTCCGGGTTATCGCGCATCCCCAGGAGGCCGCCGTGAACCTTGGGATGGAGGGTCTTGACCCGGCCGTCGAGCATTTCAGGAAACCCTGTGAATTCGGAGACATCCTTGACGGCGAGCCCCTCCTTGCGCAGCAGGGCGGCCGTACCGCCGGTGGAAAGAATCTCGACGCCGAAGGCACTCAGTTCCTTGGCAAAATCGACCACGCCGGTCTTATCCGACACACTGATCAGGGCTCTTTTGATGACGGCCATGGGTTGTTCCTTTCTTTACCCGGAAGATATTTAGATATTCCAAAAACAAGAAAAAACCGTCTTCTGGCGGTTTTTAAAAATCGAGGGAAGCGACGAAGGCTTCTTCAAAGGCCGGCGTCCCCGAAAGGGGATAAGGCTTCAGAACATCGGCAAGACGTTGAACCTTGACGGGGCCGGAGGAGTCGATGAGCAGGCGGCAGACCCCGGCCAGAGCGCCGGCGGCGGCAAAGCGTACCTTATCTACCATGTTTGGCGGGAGCAAGGCAACCCTTTTAAGGACCTCGGGAGCGAGAGAAAAACCGAAGGCGCCGGTCACCACGACCTCACCGATTCGGTCTGAATCGAGACCGGCCCTGGCCATAAGACATTCGGCACCGGCCTTGAGGGCACCCTTGGCCAGTTGAAAATTGCGGATATCCTGCTGGGTGACCAGAAGTTCGACCGCCGCATCCCGGTAAAGACGCAAGGCGCGGCCGGAGGGAGTATCGGCGATGTGGCGTGCCAGATTGGTCGCCACCTCACCGGCCTCGACGATGTTCCCGCGTCGATCGATCAGACCGCCATCCAGGGCGGCGGCGATGACGGCGGCCAGACCGCTGCCGCAAATCCCCCGTGGAGGACCGTCGCCGATCACCGAAAGGCGAAGAGAATCGCCCTCCAGCCGCACCGACGCCACCGCCCCCGGCTGCACCGCCATGCCGCAGGAGATCTCCCCTGCCTCGAAAGCCGGCCCGGCCGCCACCGAGGTGGTCAGCCACCCCTGACCGTCGAAAAGGGCCATTTCCCCGTTGGTGCCGATGTCTAGGAAGAAACGTGAGGGGTGAGGGGTGAGGGGTGAGGCGCCAGATTCTTCCCCGTAAAGGAAGGCGACCAGGTCCCCTCCGACATAGCCGCTGACCAGGGGGAAAAGATAGAGGGGAACGGGAAGATCGATTCCCAGATCAGCGGGGTCGAGAAACACTCCCGCCCTCTCGCGGGGCCGGTGGGGTGGAAAGAGGAGGGCCTCCACGGGGAGATTGCGCAGCAGATGGGAAATGGCCGGGTTGCCGGCCGCCGCGGCGGCGGAAATATCTGCGCGCGAGCATCCGGCCTGGGCCAGAAGTTCTGAAAACAGGGCCTCGATTCCGGAAATCAGCAGAGCCTGCAGATGTGTTCCTTCTCCTTTCAGAGAAGCTTCCAGGCGGCGGATGACATCGCTGCCCAATTCCCGCTGGGGATTGGACAGCTTCGCCTCGGCAAGAACAACCCCATTGCGGTCGATGAGGCGACCGGCCAGAGTGGTAGTGCCCAGATCGAGGGCGAATAAGAAATTCGCTTCGCTCATCTCAGGCATCAGGTCTCAGGTATCAGGTTTTTCAGATTCCGGATTTCCGGGTCTCCTGATTCCTGAGTCCTGATTCCTGACTCCATGTAAATCCTCGGAACGCGTTTGCTGACCTGGCAGAAAACCTCGTAGGAGATGGTTCCCACCTTTTCGGCCCATTCCTCGGCGGTGATCACCTGGCCGTTGTCCCGACCGAGCAGGGTCACCTCATCGCCGACGACAACGCCGGGAATGTCCGTGACGTCGATGAGGGTCCAGTCCATGCACACCGTCCCTGCGACCCTGGCCCTTCGGCCGCGAACGAGGACTTCTGCCTTGCAGGAGAGGTGCCGGCTGTATCCGTCTGCATACCCCACCGGGATGGCGGCGAGTATGGTCGGCCGCTCGGCCACAAAGCGGTGACTGTAGGAAACTCCCGTTCCGGCGGGAACCTCCTTGACCTGAACCACGGAGGTGCGAAAACTCATCACCGGCTGCAGGTCGAGACGACCGGCGAATACGGCGGAAGGAAGGCCGCCGTAGAGAACGATGCCGGGACGCACCATGTTGCATTCCGGCACTTCCCGGGAAAAAAGAGCGGCACTGTTGCTCAAATGGATGAGATGCGGGGAAAAACCGGCGTTACGGACCCTCTCCAGTGCGGCCCGGAAACGCAGGAGCTGCTCGTCCGTGAAGGGGTGCTCCGGCTCGTCCGCCAGTGCCAGGTGGGAGATGACCCCCTCCATAAACAGGGAGCGCAGACCGGCCAACTCTCTCAGCACCGTCTCCAACTCCTCGGGACGGAAACCGACCCGTCCCATTCCGGTATCGACCTTGAGATGAAAGGGGCAGACCCGTCCGGCTTGAAAGAAGAATCGGTCGAGACGATGCGCCGTCTGCAGATCGAACAGGGCGGGAGTCAGCTCATGCTGCAGAATCGCCGCCTCCTGGCCGGGATAGATTCCCCCCAGGACGAGTACCGGACGGGTAACACCCGCCCGGCGCAGATCCATCCCCTCCTCCACCATGGCCACTCCGAAGAGGTCGACTCCGGCCTCCTGAAGGGCCATGGCCACCCTGGCGGCACCGTGTCCATAGGCATCGGCCTTGACCACGGCCAGCACCTGCCTCCCCTCCCCCGCCTGCCGGCTGGCCTGATCGAGGTTGTGGCGCAAGGCATCCAGATTGATTTCCACACACGTGGGACGACGGGACGACATAAATGGAACCATTCCTTTCAGGCTGAAAAAACGCCTGATTTTATCATTGTCGTCCTGTCCGGTAAAGGAGAAAGTCCGGTTTCCGGACGACAATATGGTTGACAGCAAATGCCGAATCCTATAGCCTTTTCCTTACTTTTAAAGAGAAAATGCACGTAGCATCCGGCCATGGAATCTCTTCTGTCGAACAGCAGATTTTTCCGGCCTCAGCATAGACATACAGATTACAGCAAGACCGCTAGGGGAGTGTCACACTGAGAGTTCCGCTGCTGCCGGAACGACCCTTGGAACCTGATCCGGATGATGCCGGCGTAGGGAAGCGGCGTGAGGGAACCGGGGAGATCATTCACCGCCGCGGGCCGCTCCGGCCGCGGCGATTTTTATTTTTGACCTCGGGAAACATCATGTCATGATCGGCGGATTATATCTCATCACCGACCAAAACCGTGACGACCGGCTTTCGGAGCGTGTAGCCGCCGCCCTCAAGGGGGGAGCCCGGGTCGTTCAGTACCGGGATAAAGACCTTCCCATCGAAACGAAGGTAGCGGCCGCCCGGGATCTGGCCGCTCTGTGCCGTCAGGCCGGAGCGACCTTTATCGTCAACGATTCCCCGGAAGTGGCTCATCAAAGCGGTGCTGACGGCGTTCACCTCGGCCAGAACGATGCGAGCGTTGCCGAGGCACGCCGACTTCTCGGCCCCGCAGGGGTCATCGGCGTTTCCACCCGCACCGTGGAGCAGGCGCTCAAGGCCGCTTCTCAGGGAGCGGATTACGTCGGCGTTGGGAGTATTTATCCCACCGGCAGCAAACAGGACACTCTGCTGGTGGGACTCGAGACTCTGCGGAAAGTGCGCCGGGCGGTCACGATTCCCGTTGTCGCCATAGGCGGCATCGACCGGGACCGCGCCTCCGAAGCCATCGAAGCCGGCGCCGATGCGGTGGCGGTGATTTCCGCTGTGATGAACGATCCCGGCCCGGCTCTGGCCGCAAGAGAAATCGCCCTCCTTTTTAATCGCCGCGGGCCCTGGCCGCGGGGCAAGGTCCTTACGGTGGCAGGCTCCGATCCGGGAGGCGGTGCAGGGATTCAGGCCGACCTGAAAACGATAACGCTTCTCGGGACCTACGGCATGGGCGCGATCACGGCCCTTACCGCACAGAACACCCGGGGCGTGAGGGGAATCCATCCCGTCCCGAACGATTTCGTGGCCGACCAGATTGAAGCGGTTCTGGACGATCTGGGGGCCGACATCCTCAAAACCGGCATGCTTTACTCGGCCGGAATCGTTTCGGTCGTGGCCCGGGCCATTGCCCGGCATGCGCTTCCGGCGGTGGTCGATCCGGTGATGATCGCCAAGGGAGGAGCTCCCCTGCTGCAGCGAGAGGCCGTGGACGCCCTTCGCCGGGAACTGCTGCCCCACACCTATCTGCTCACCCCGAACCTCCCCGAGGCCGAGGCGCTCTCAGGTCTTCCGGTGGAGACGGAAAACGAGATGGAAAAGGCCGCCCGCCGCCTGCAGAAGATGGGCGCCCGCAACGTTCTGCTCAAGGGGGGGCATCTGCAGGGAAAGCCCGTCGATCTGCTGCTGGCGGGAGAATCCCTGCACCGGTTCCCTTCCGAGCGCTTCGACACCCCCAACACCCACGGCACCGGCTGCGCCTATTCGGCAGCCATTGCCGCCTTTCTTGTCCAGGGGGTGCCCCTGGTCGAAGCCGTGGGAAAAGCCAAAATTTTCATCAGCGAAGCGATCCGCACCGCCTTCAGCATGGGCTCGGGACACGGCCCGGTCAACCACTGGCAGGCGGCACAAGCTTTAAAGCTGCAAGCTGCAAGCTGTAAGCTGTAAGCTGTAAGCTGTAAGCTGCAAGCTGCAAGCTGTAAACTGTGACATAAGTCCAGGATTTATTGGACAAATTAAAACTCAAGGATTTTACAATGACCCAGCTCGAACTCGCCCGTCAGGGCATTATTTCCGACAAGATGAAACAGGCGGCCGCGGCCGAGGGAATCGATCCCGAGATCCTTCGAGGACGCATCGCCGAGGGGACCGCGATCATCTGCCATAACAATCGGCACACCGGCGGCGTTCCCCTGGCCGTGGGCAAGGGGCTGCGCACCAAGGTCAACGCCAACATCGGCACCAGCAAGGACGACAAGAGCATCGACAAGGAACTGGAGAAGGCCCGGGTTGCGGTTGCCGCCGGCGCCGACGCCATCATGGACCTCTCCACCGGCGGCCCGATCGACGAGATCCGCGCCGCCATCATCCGCGAGACCGGCGCCTGCATCGGTTCGGTCCCCCTCTACCAGGCTGCCGTCGACACGGTGACGCGCAAGGGGAAGGCCATGGTCGAGATGACCGCGGACGAGATCTTCGACGGCATCCGGAAGCACCTCGATGACGGCGTCGACTTCATCACCGTCCACTGCGGGGTCACCCGCGCCACCGTGGAGCGCATGGACCGGGAGGGCCGGATCATGGACGTCGTCTCCCGCGGCGGCTCCTTCACCGTGGAGTGGATGGCCCACAACGATGCCGAAAACCCCCTCTTCGAGCAGTTCGACCGGCTGCTGGAGCTCGTCAAGCCTTACGATGCCACACTCTCCCTGGGTGACGGCTTCCGCCCGGGATGCCTGGCCGACGCCACCGACCGGGCCCAGATCCAGGAGTTGATTCTCCTCGGCGAACTGACCCAGCGGGCCTGGGATGCCGGAGTGCAGGTGATGATCGAGGGTCCCGGGCATGTACCCCTGAACCAGATCGAAGCCAACATTCAGTTGCAGAAGCGACTCTGCCACGGCGCCCCCTTCTACGTTCTCGGCCCCCTGGTCACCGACATCGCCCCCGGCTACGATCACATCACCTGCGCCATCGGAGGCACCCTGGCCGCCGCCGCCGGAGCCGACTTCCTCTGCTATGTCACCGCCAGCGAGCACCTGCGCCTGCCGACGGTGGAGGACGTTCATGAAGGGGTGATGGCCTGCCGCATCGCCGCCCATGCCGGGGATATCGTCAAAGGCGTTCCCGGTGCGATCGAAAAAGACATCGCCATGGCCAAATGCCGGAAGAAACTCGACTGGGAAGGGCAGTTCGCCCTGGCCCTCGATCCGGAAAAGGCCCGCCGCCTCCGGGCCGAGTCCGGCGTGGACGAAGAGCACGGCGCCTGCACCATGTGCGGGGAATTCTGCGCCTACAAGGTGATGAACGAGCGCAGGGAAAAAAAGGCGGCGAACTGACCTCCTCTTCCGCCGGGACCGGTCAATCAGCCGGTCCCGGCCTCAATCGCCCCCCCCGCAGATCCTCTTCCGGCTCAAGCTCACCGGATTACCCCCTTCCTTCAACCTCTCCTTTTTTCTGTCTTGATTCATCGGCAGGGCCCTGCCAAATATCGTATCCTGTGGCATAGTTTAATCAGTCCAACCGGAGGGTTGCTCCGCCATGCCGCCAATGCGCACTCTTCTCCTGCTGCTACTGCTCCCCTGCTCCGCCTTCGCCCAGCCGGGAGAGAATTCATTAGAAAAAGGTCCGCCGCCGGCACTGATCGTTACCGATGCCGTCACCGAGGATACGGTGCGGCCGCCCCTGGCCCTCGTCGGGACGGCCGAGCCGCGCCGTCTGGCGGAGGTGGCGGCGCAGACCGACGGTCTGGTGGAATCTCTCGAAGCCCGCAAGGGCGACACCGTATCGAGGGGGGATGCGCTGGTCCGTCTGCGAACCCTGCCGGTTCAGCTCCAGTTGCAGGAGACCCGGGCGCGCCTTGCCGAAACACGGGACCGCATCGGGAAGGCACGGGGTGATCTCCGGCGGGCCCGGCAGCTCTTCGATCAGAAGTTCATTTCCGAAGAAGAGCTCGAAGCGCGCAGCACCGATCTCAGCGCCCTTGAGAACCAGGCAGAACAATTCCGGGCGGCAGTCCGCATCATGGAGGACCGCCTGGCGCGGATGACCGTGCGCGCCCCCTTTTCCGGGCAGGTGGTCGAGGAGAAGACCGAAACCGGCCAGTGGCTGGCCGAGGGCGACACGATTGTGGAACTGGCCGACCTCGGGGTCATCCACGTCACCGTCCAGGTGCCCGAAAAGCATATCAGCGAAATAGGAAGGGGGACTCCGGCCGAAGTGACATTTGATGCCCTTACCGGGCGGACTTTCCCCGGAGAGGTCAGCGCGGTTGTCCCCCGGGCGGATCCGGCTTCCCGGACCTTTCCGGTCGAAATTGCGATCGACAACCCCCACGGGAAGATTCTGGCCGGCATGCTCGCCCGGGTGACTTTTCACCTCGGCGCGCCGCAGACCGTTCTGCTGATTCCCAAGGATGCCCTGATCCCCCAGCCCCAGGGAGGCGGACGCATCTTCAAGGTGACGGAAGGTCAAGCCAAGCAGGTTACGGTCGATATCCTGGGGGCCTACGGCGACAGATACGCCTTAAAGGGTGTTGACGGAAACCTGGCTCCCGGCGATCGGGTGGTGGTGCGCGGAAACGAGCGCCTGAGGTCGGGACAGGCAGTAACGGAGAGGCAGCCGGAATGACCGGGCGTCGCCTGCGGCTATGCCCTGGCAAGCCTTGAATCTTGGACTTTGGACCTTGAACCTTCCTGAAAAGCCATGAGTCTTATATCCACTTCCATCGACCGCCAGGTTGCCGTCACCGTCGGGGTCATTCTGGTCCTGCTCTTCGGCCTGATTTCTCTTTTCCGCACCCCCATTCAGCTCACCCCCGAAGTGGCGCGTCCCGAAATCACAGTTTCCACCGTCTGGACGGGGGCCAGCCCCGAGGAAGTGGAGAGGGAGATCGTTCAGCGACAGGAAGACGAGCTCAAGGGCGTCGAGGGTGTCCTGGAGATGGATTCCGAATCCCGGGACAGCGAGGGAAGGATCGTTCTCACCTTCCAGCCCGGCACCAACATGGACACGGCCCTGGTCAAGGTCACCAACCGCCTCAACCAGGTGCGCGACCTTCCCCTGGAGGCCGAACGGCCGGTCGTCTCCACCGTCAACACCCAGGACCAGCCCATCGCGTGGTTCATACTCAAGCCCCTCCCCGGAAACGACCGGCCCATCTACACCTACGAGATCTTCGCCGAAGACTTCATAAAAGCCCGTTTCGAAAGAGTCCCAGGGGTGGCCCGAAGCAATGTGCTGGGCGCCCGGGAGCGGGAGATGCAGGTGGTGGTCGACCCTGAACGGCTCTCGGCCTACGGCTTCACCCTCCAGGAATTCATCCGGACACTGGAGGCGGAAAACGTCAACATCTCCGGGGGAAGCTTCGATGAAGGGAAGCGCCGCTACATCGTTCGAACCCTGGCTGAATTCGTCGAACCGGCCGATGTGGAGCGGGTGGCGCTGACGACCTCCTCGGGGGAGCGGGTCTTCATCGGCGACGTCGCGCGGGTCCGGTTCGGCTACGAACGTCCCGACGTTTCGGTGCGCCAGAACGGCGAGCCGGCCGTGGCGGTCAACGCCCTGCGGGAAAGCGGCTCCAATGTCCTGGAAGTCATGGCCGGACTCAAGGAGGCCCTGAGGGAACTCAACGAGGGTGTCCTGAAGGAGGAGGGGCTGGAGCTGACCCAGACCTACGATGAAACGGAATATATCGAGTCGGCCATCGACCTGGTCCAGCAGAACCTGTGGATCGGCGGGACGCTGGCGGTGCTGGTGCTCATTCTCTTTCTGCGCTCCTTCTCCTCCACCCTGATCGTGGCCACGGCCATCCCCATCTCACTGGTCGGGACCTTCATCGTCATGGCCCTCCTGGGGCGCACTATCAACGTCATCTCTCTGGCCGGCCTGGCCTTCGCCGTCGGCATGGTGGTGGACAACGCCATCGTGGTTCTGGAAAACATCTTCCGCCACCGGCAGATGGGCAAGAACCGCAAGGATGCGGCCCTCGAAGGGACTCGTGAGGTATGGGGGGCCGTCCTCTCCTCGACCCTGACCACCATCGCGGTCTTCCTGCCGATCCTGTTCATCGTCCAGGAAACAGGTCAGCTGTTCCGCGACATCGCCCTGGCCATCTGCGGCGCTGTGGCCCTTTCTCTCATCGTCTCGGTTTCCGTCATCCCCTCTTTTGCCGCCCGGATCCTCGGCGAAGGCGCTCCGGCAGGCGGAGCCCGGAAAGGACGCTACGGCTTCAACGACCTGTTCGGGGCGGTTCCGCTGGCGGAGAGGATTACCGACGGAATCGCGGAATTCAACTACAGAATCAGCAAAAGCATCATGGCCAGCCTGCTGCTGGTCCTCCTTCTGACCGTAGCCGCGCTTGGAACAGCCTGGCTGCTTCTGCCCAAGCCCGAATATCTTCCCACCGGCAACCGCAACCTGATCATCGCCCTGCTCATTCCGCCGCCAGGATACAATATCGACGAATTCATCCGCATCGGCCAACAGCTCGAAGCCGAGTTCGGATCCCTGTGGGATGAGGAGGAGGCCAATCCTCGCGGTCTTCCCTCCCTGAGCCATTTCTTCTACGTGGCGCGCGGCCGCCAGATTTTCATGGGCCTGAGATCGACCGAACCGGACCGAATCCGCGAGCTGATACCCTTTGCCAGGGAAAAACTCTCCCAGGTGCCGGGAATGATCGCCGTTGTGCAGCAGAGTTCCCTGTTCGACCGCACCCTTTCGGGCGGACGCAACATCGATGTGGAGTTCTCCGGGGCCGATCTGGTGCGCCTGGTGGAAATAGGCGGCGAGGCCTTCGAGGCGGTCAGCCGCTCGATTCCCGGAGCCCAGATACGGCCCGTTCCCAGCCTTGACCTGGGCAATCCCGAAGTACGGGTCATCCCCGACCGGGTTCGGCTGGCCGATCTGGGCATCACGGCCAGGGAACTGGGGATCGCGGTCGATTCCTTCGTCGACGGCACCCGGGCCGGCACGGTCAACGTGGAAGGCACCGAGCTCGACCTGAAGGTCATGGGAGCCGAGGAGTACGCCAGCCGGACCCAGGCGATCGAATCGCTTCTTCTCCGCAACGGCCAGGGGCGCACGGTTCCTCTCGGATCGATCGCCCGGGTGCGCCTGGTGGCCGGGCCCGAGCAGATCAATCACTCCGAGCGTCAGCGCACCATCACCATCCAGGTGACGCCTCCGGAAGAAGTCCCTCTGGAAGCGGCCATGGAAACCATCCAGTCTCAGGTAATCGAGGAGCTGCGCCGCGACGGCATTCTGGGAAGCGATGTACGCGTCCGGCTGGCTGGAACGGCAGACAAGCTGCGCATCACCTTCGATGTGCTCAAATGGAATTTTCTCCTGGCCCTGATCATCACTTACCTGCTCATGGCGGCCCTCTTCGAGAGCTTTTTCTATCCCTTCGTCATCATCATGTCGGTTCCTCTCGCCATGGCCGGCGGCTTGCTGGGCCTGTGGCTGGTCAATGCCCTGATCACCTATCAGGCGCTGGACGTGCTCACCATGCTCGGCTTCATCATCCTCATCGGAACGGTGGTCAACAATGCCATTCTCATCGTCCATCAGGCCCTCAACTTCATGCGGGGGAAGGGGATGGAAAGTCACGAGGCGCTTCGCGAATCGGTGCGCAGCCGGGTGCGTCCGATTTTCATGTCCGTCGGAACGTCTGTTTTCGGAATGCTGCCGCTGATTCTCTTCCCCGGCCCCGGCAGCGAACTCTACCGCGGCCTGGGCAGCGTCGTCGTAGGCGGCCTGGTAGTCTCCACGGTCTTCACCCTCTTTCTCGTACCGGCGCTCTTCAGCCTGCTCATCGACCTGCGCCTGAGGCTGACCGGACGGGCGGCCAAGGGGACATCCAATTAAAAAGCCGGACCAGGTCCGTCGGCGCAGAATCCCAATATCTCCCGGCTCGCAGAAAAATTGCCGACAACCGACAATTTACTTGTCCTGAAGTCCCGGGCTGTGTTCTACTTGCAAAGTTTGGCCTGGCCAAATATCTCACCAGCCCGGGGAGGGATATTGCCCATGTGTGCAAAGAGTGCAAAGAAAAACCATCGTCCGAAGCGCACCCGCAAGCTGAAGCTGCGCGGGTTCAATAATCTCACCAAAACCCTCTCCTTCAACATATACGACATCTGCTACGCCCGCTCGCCTCAGGCGCGCAAGGAGTACCTGGAGTATATCGACGAGGAGTACAACTCCGAGCGACTGGTCCGCATTCTCAGCGAAGTGGCGGAGATCATCGGGGCCAACATCCTCAACGTCTCCAGCCAGGACTACGATCCCATGGGGGCGAGCGTCACGATCCTCATTGCCGAGGAGCCGGTGGATCCGAAACCGGACCAGGTGCTGGCCCATCTCGACAAGAGCCATCTTTGCATCCACACGTACCCGGAAACCGATTCCAAGCTGGGGATCTCCACGTTCCGGGTCGACGTCGACGTCTCCACGTGCGGCAAGATCAGTCCCCTGAGAGCTCTCAACCACCTCGTCGAATCCTTCGAATCGGATATTGTCCTCATGGATTACAAGGTCCGGGGCTTCACTCGCGACGTGCGGGGGACAAAGCACTATATCGACCACAAGATCCTTTCCATCCAGCAGTACATCCGGAAATCGATCCTTGAGCAGTATCAGTGCGTGGACATCAACATCCACCAGGAAAACCTCTTTCACACAAAAATGATGCTGCAGGATTTCAACCTCGAAAATTACCTCTTCGCCACCGCCGCACGGGATCTCACCGAGTCGGAAAAAGAACGGGTCAAGGAGAGCCTTCGCCGGGAGATGACCGAGATCTTCTATTCCAAGAACATTTTCTGATCGTTCGCAAATCCAAAGGCGTTAACCACAGAGACACAGAGGCACAGAGAAATCTAAAAAATCAGGCTTTCTCTGTGTCTCTGTGCCTCCAGTGAGCTAAGCAAACAGGTGGTGACGCCTTTCAGACAAAGGAGATCACCATGCCTTTCGCCCTGCGCAGAGTCCTGCTTCTTCTCCTCGTTCTTTCACCGTTCCTTGGAGCCTGTGCCGCTCCCGCGCTGAAAGCCGATCCCGAACTTCCCTACCCTCCGTCCCGTCAGCCCGAAGTAGGGGACATTCTTCACCTGCCTACAGGTCTATTTGTCAGCGAATCACGGATGCTGCAGATAGCCACCGACTCCCGTATCGTGTACGTGGGAGAGACTCACGACAATCCCGCCTCCCATAGGCTTCAACTCCATATTCTGAATGCCCTGAGCGAGCGTTATCCCGGTCGGGTGGCCCTGGGCATGGAGATGTTCACGTCGGAGCAGCAGACGGTTCTGGATCGGTGGACCGCGGGCGAGCTCACGGAAAGGGAATTTTTACGCAAGGCAGGATGGTATGAGCAGTGGAAGATGGATTTCGACCTTTATCGTGACATTCTTCTGTTCGCTCGCGAGCGGCAAATCCCGGTCATCGGTCTCAATGCCGGAGAAGGCCTGCGGGCGATCGTCAGAAAAAACCCGGAGGAGCTCACTCCGGAGGAGCAAGCCCGACTTCCGGAGATGGACATGAGCGACCCTTATCAGCGCTCTCTGGTGAAGTCCATCTACGGCGGGCACGTCCAGGGTGAAGCCCGGCTCGAAAGCTTCCTGCGCATCCAGACCCTCTGGGACGAAACGATGGCGGACAATGTGGCGCGCTTTCTTGAGAGCCCCGAGGGAGAGGAGAGGCACATGATGGTCATGGCCGGAGGCAACCACATTCGATTCGGCTTCGGCATTCCCCGCCGGGTCTTTCGTCGCCTGCCCACCTCCTACACCCTTGTCGGATCCAAGGAAATCATCATTCCCGAGGAGAAGCAAAAGCAACTCATGGATGTGGAAATCCCAGGATTTCCCATGCCCCCCTACGACTTTGTCGTCTTCACTGCCTATGAATCTCTGGAAAAGCAAAAGGTCCGTCTGGGGGTGATGCTGCAGGAGAAGGATGGGAGCGTACGAATTGAGAAGGTGCTTCCAGGTTCCGTCGCCGAAAAGTTCGGCGTTCAGGCGGGAGATGTGCTGGTCTCATTTGACGGGGAACCGGTAAAGGACAGCCTTGATGTCATCTATGCAGTCAAGGAGAAACAGACCGGCGACCGGGCCGTCCTGGAGATCGCACGCGACGGAGTGCAAAAAACGCTGGAGGTTCTATTCGTGACTCCAATAAATAACGAAGAAAGTGACAATCCGTAAACCCGGCACGCCTTCCGTACGAACAAGCTCACCGGGGATCAAAGCACTTTGCGGAAAAGGTTCGCCGCCTCTTCGCTGAGCATCACATCCAGAGCATGGTGAAGCGTAGGACACTGCTCGTAGAGGTGCCAGCGAAAATTGCCGCTCATCCAGTACAGCTTCCATTCGTCGCGACTGTCGTTGTGCACCAACCTCCCCGACGCTTCATCCACGTTGCACGCTTCGACCGCGCTGAAATAGTTCAGAAAAACGACATATCCGTCACGCACGGCGTTCACCTCCGCCGGCATCTGGTGATCGGCAAAATATTTATATATGACCCGCCGAGTGAATTCGTTAGGATGTTTCTGCAGCATTTTCGACCTCCAAGAAGCCGCATACCTGCGGCGTGTTGCGCTTCCTCCTCCACCCTTCCACCGGACAGATGAGCAGTCCATCTCTTCCTATTCAATTTTATAGCAGATCCCGTGCCAAATTAAAGACCAAAATGGTAATAAATTACCCGAAAAAAAAACCGCCCCTCGCGAGGGACGGCTTTTTCACTTCTAGCCCGCTGCAAAGCCCTGACTTCTCCCTGTTCAAGCCCTTCCGGCGCTTCCCAGGACGGTTTCGTTCTTGTGCTTGATCAGTTTGATCAGCTCTTTGCGAGCTTCGCCCAGATACTTGCGCGGGTCGAATTCGGCCGGGTTGTTGGCCATGTATTCACGGATCTTGGCGGTCACCGCCAGACGCCCGTCGGAATCGATATTGATCTTGCATACCGCGCCCTTAGCCGCCCGGCGAAGCTGATCCTCCGGGACGCCGACGGCCCCTTCCATCTTGCCTCCGTAGCGGTTGATGAGATCCACATATTCCTGGACCACGCTGGAAGCCCCGTGCAGAACGATAGGGAAGCCCGGGAGGAGGCGCTCGACCTCTTCCAGGATATCGAACCTGAGTTCGGGAACGACTTCCCCCGCCTTGAGCTTGAACTTGTAAGCCCCATGACTGGTTCCAATGGAGATGGCCAGGGAATCGACTCCGGTCTTCTTCACGAAATCCTCGACCTCTTCGGGCTTGGTGTAGGTGGATTTCTCCGCCTGCACCTCGTCCTCGATGCCGGCGAGGACCCCGAGTTCCCCTTCGACGGCGACATCGAACTGATGGGCGTATTCGACCACCTTCCGGGTCAGGGCCACGTTCTCCTCATAAGGGAGATGGGAGCCGTCGATCATCACCGAGGAAAATCCCGAGTCGACGCAGGACTTGCAGAGTTCGAAGGAATCGCCGTGGTCCAGATGCAGGGTAATGGGGATATTTGAACCCATCTCCCGGGCCATCCGTACCGCCCCCAACGCCATGTAGCGAAGCATCGTCTCATTGGCGTAGTCGCGCGCTCCCTTGCTCACCTGAATGATCACCGGTGAGGAGGTTTCGGCACAGGCCACTATAATCGCCTGTAATTGTTCCAGATTGTTGAAGTTATAAGCGGGTATGGCGTACCCGCCCGATACCGACTTCTGAAACATGTCGCGGGTGTTGGCCAGCCCCAGTTCGCTGTAGTGAACCTTGTCGCCCATTGTCTTCGCCTCCTGTTCAAATTAATGGAATTCGTTCCCGCTGGGAAAAGGTCCTGTCAATGAACAGGTTGGGAATCTATTCATCGACAGAGCCTAGATGCAATTAATACCAGCTCACCAGGTCCAAGTCCAGCCAAAGCCGCCAGAAAATTTGGAATAAAGGTTGAAAAAATGAGCCCGGTTCGTTTAGGATACGATGCGTTTTGGCCGAAACCTGCCGTTGCGCTGATATTTTTCCAAGAAGGGATTCAGGATGAGCACACAGACTCAGGAGACTTATTTCAAGGATTGGAAAAACCGCGAGGAAATTGCCGAAACGATGGTTCCCATCATCGGCCGGCTCTACCGCAATCACGGGGTCGTCACCACCGTCTACGGCCGCTCCCTGGTCAATCAATCGACGATAGATATTCTCAAGGCCCACCGCTTCGCCCGGCAGATTCTCGAGAATGAGCTTTGGGTGCGGGACAGTTTTCCTGTCCTGGAGGCCTTAAGCAGGCTCGATCTGTCCCCGGCCCGGATCGATATCGGAAAGCTGACCATCCGGTATCAGGCGCAGGCGGCGGGGACCTCGGTGGAGGACTTCGTCCGGCAGGAGCTGAGCAGCATCAACACGGGCAAAGGATCGATGCTGATGGAGCCGAGGGATGTGGTCCTTTACGGCTTCGGCCGCATTGGCCGTCTGCTGGCCCGCATTCTCATCGAACAGACCGGAGGCGGCGACAAGCTCCGGCTGCGCGCCGCGGTGGTGCGCAAGGGCGCCGAAGACGACCTGATAAAGCGTGCAAGCCTGCTGCGCCGAGACTCGGTGCACGGACATTTTCAGGGGACCATCACCATCGATGAGAAGGAAAACGCGATCATCGCCAATGGCAACATGATCCGCATCATCTATGCCGATGCCCCCGAAAACGTCGACTACGGTCGGTACGGCATTCAAAATGCCATCCTCGTGGACAACACCGGCAAATGGCGCGACCGTGAAGGACTCAGCCGGCATCTCAAGACCAAAGGGATCGACAAGGTCGTGCTGACCGCTCCGGGCAAGGGGGACATCCCCAACATCGTCTTCGGTGTCAACAACGACCTGATCTCGGGGGAAGAGCGCCTCCTTTCGGCCGCCAGCTGTACCACCAACGCCATCGTTCCGGCTCTCAAGGCGGTAAGCGACCGGTTCGGCATCGTCAACGGCCATGTTGAGACCTGCCACTCCTACACCAACGACCAGAACCTGATCGACAACTACCACAATAAGTCCCGCCGCGGCCGGGGAGCTCCCCTCAACATGGTCATCACCGAGACCGGAGCGGCCAAGGCGGTAGCCAAGGCTCTCCCCGAGCTGGCCGGGAAACTGACCGGCAACGCCATCCGCGTGCCCACCCCCAATGTCTCCCTCGCCATCCTCAATCTGACCCTGGAGAAAGAGACCACGGTCAAGGAGTTGAATAATTACCTCCGGGACGTCTCTCTCGATTCACCCCTGCAGAACCAGCTCGACTTCACCAACTCCCCCGAAGCCGTCTCCAGCGACTTTGTCGGCTCCCGCTATGCCGGCGTGGTCGATTCCCTGGCCACCATCGTCGAAGGAAACCGCTGCGTTCTCTACGTCTGGTACGACAACGAATTCGGCTACAGCTGTCAGGTGATCCGGATGCTCGACCGCATCGCGGGGCTGGAGCTCCCTTCCCTGCCCGCCTGAGGGAGGACGAAATGAGCTGAATCCGTGAGCTCGGTACTGCGCTGCCGATTTTAAGCGGCATTGCGGATTTCACCAGGTGAGGGGTGAGGAGTAATTTCCCCGGAGATCCCGAGCTTTTTCTCCTCACGCCCCACGCAAAAAAAGGGCCCGCTCCAAAAGAAGCGGGCCTTTTTTTTATGCTTTTCAAGGCGAGGGATCAGTCGCGCCGCATCAGACGCATCTTCTTGCGCAGGCGCCGCTGGGCTTCCTTTTCCTTGCGCTTGCGCTTGACGCTGGGCTTCTCGTAAAACTTACGCTGCTTCATCTCACGGAAGAGACCTTCTTGCTGCAGCTTGCGCTTGAGAACCCTGATGGCTTTTTCGACGTTGTTGTCGACAACATGAATTTCCACGGAAGAATCACCTCGCTTTCCCATATCTTCTGAACCTGGACCAAGGCCAGGGTAAAAAGAAAATTTAAATCAGATTTGAACAAAAATCAAGGAGAATCTGGTTTTTCTTCGCCGGATGTCGAAAACAGAAACACCTGAATGCCGCCGTTGGTGAGGATCGCCCTCTTATGAAGGGGGAGCCCCGTCGCCTTCACAAGACCCTCGTCGGGACACACAATGGCCAGCCGCCAGCCGCCGAAACGTTCGCGGAAAACACTCCCCAAGGATCGGAAAAGAGGACGCAGATCGCTGTCCCGTCCCAATCTTTCACCGTAGGGGGGATTGCACAGGAAGACCCCCCTCCCTTCCGGAGCCGGCCTCCGGGACAATTCCAGCGGCTGCAAATCGATGCTCTCCAGCACGCCGGCCCGGTCCGCGTTGCGGCGGGCGGCTTCCACCGTCGGAATATCGCGATCCGAACCACAGATAGGCACGGAAACTGCCTGCACCCCCTTTCCGGCCTCGGCGAGGAGAGCATCCCAGAGACCGGGCCGGTATCGCGGCCAGTTCATGAAAGCAAAGGATCGCCGCATTCCCGGCGGCTGGTTCCCGGCAATCAGTGCGCCCTCAATGACAAAGGTCCCCGAACCGCACATCGGATCCACCAGGGCAGAGGAGCCGTTCCAACCCAGCAGCATCAGGATGCCGGCTGCCAGCGTCTCGCGCAGAGGCGCCCGGGCCGTCTCCTCCCGATAACCCCGGCGATGGAGCAGTGCGCCGGAGCTATCCACCGAGAGAAGACAGACATCGTTCTCGAATCGGGCCAGGATCAACTGCTCCGGCCCGGCAGCGGGAGAACCGCCTCGTCCCAGCGCCCTGTCGATGGCCTCGCTGATGGTGGCGGCAATACGCCCGGTGTGATTGAGGCGGGATCCATGGCTGCTTGCGCGCACGACGATGCGGTTATCCGACCGGACATATTTTCCCCAGGGCAGCCGCACCGTCTTGCGAAACAAGTCAGGGAAATCCCGGCTTTTCGCCGTCCCGATCCGCACCACCACCCGACTGGCCGTGCGCAGCCAGAGATTGGCCCGGTACAGGTCGCGCCGCTCTGCCTCGAACTCGACGCCGCCCATTGTGACACGCACCCCGGCCATGCCCAGGGAGGCCAGCTCACCTGCGCACACCTGCTCCAGTCCTGGTGCGGTAATGGCGAACAGCCTGTCCAGACTTTTGTTCAAAGAGGCCTCCTGAAAAAGGTTGCATCTTAACACGGGGCCCGGAACCTGACAAATTCTTCCACGCCGTTCTCTCGCGCCGCCCCCAAGTGCCTCATTAATTTATGATTGGAGGAAGGGAAAAAATCTGTATAATAAATTGCAGATTTGCCGAGACTCTTCTCCCCCGCAATCGAAAAACCATGCCACCAAGAGCATCTGATGAGATATTCCAAGTATTTCAAATCCGAGCAGAAGATCTTCCTCCGTTCGCTGACCGCCGACGCAACATCGGGGCGTCTCGATGCACTTACCGTCTACTTCCATGAAGAGCACGGCGATTATTTTGACCTGCTCCTTCCCTATCAGACCAGGGAGGAAGAAAACTTTCCCTTTTCCCCCGACATGCCTTTCGAGATACTCTCGGATACCATGGGACTTGGCGTCCGCCTGACCGGAAACTTCGTGGAGCAGCGTCGCCAGGACCTCATCCGTTTGCGGGTGAACAACGACCTGCAGATCTTTCAACGCCGGCTCGCCAGTCGCCTCGACGTCACCGTCGGCCTGCGTTACACCAAGGGCCAGGGCACGCTCCGGAGTTTCCGTGAACAGTGGGAAAAGAACGTTCGGATCTTGCGGAACACAAAGGATTTCAGCAAGATCCCTCCCTTCCCACAGACCAGTGTCAATCTCAGCAACGGGGGAATCCGTTTTCAAATAAAGCCGCCGATCAGAATTGCCGATCTCTGTCTGCTGCTTCTGAAACTCGAGGAGAATGAGGCGCCGTTATGCGCCCTCGCCGAAGTCGTCTGGCTGGATGAAGAAGAGGTGCAGGGCCGTCGTTGTGCTGGAATGCAGTTTTTGAGCATTCTGGAAGCGGATCAGAAGCGGATCATCGATTTCATTAAAAAAGTGCCTCCCGCGAGCGGAGAAAAATCCGCCGGCTGACAAAGTGGGCTCCTCTCAACCATGGGGGGGCGACATATCTCCTTCTTGGAGAAAAGCACCCGCCGGCGGCATCGTTGAAGGAGTGACTCCCCCCTGGCGCAGGCGGCGCAGATACTCTTCCCGCGGCAGTTGCCTGGCTCCCAGAGATTCAAGGTGAGAAGTGGGCAGCTGACAGTCGATCAGCTCGAATCCGTGCCTCTGCAGTCGCTGCGCCAAGGTGACGAGGGCGACCTTGGAGGCGTTGGCCGCCCGGTGAAACATCGATTCTCCAAAAAAGCAACGGCCCAGGCAGACTCCGTACAATCCCCCCTCCAGCTTCCCCTCCCTCCATGACTCCACCGAATGGGCATAGCCCAGCTCATGCAGAAGACAATAGGCCTGCCGCATCTCGTCGGTAATCCAGGTCCCCTCCCCTCCTTCCAGGCGCAGCCGTGCGCAGGCGGAAATGACCTGATCGAAAGCCTGATCGAAGGTAACGGAAAAAAACCCCTGGCGCAGGATCTTGGCCAGGCTCCGGGAAATCTTCAGTTGATCAGGTTCGAGAATGCAGCGGGGATCGGGAGACCACCATAGAATCGGGTCGCCCTCATTGAACCAGGGGAAGATCCCCATGGAATAGGCCAGGAGAAGACGGCGGGGGGAAAGATCGCCGCCGACCGCCAGCAGCCCGTCGGGTTCAGCGAGTTCGGGGCCGGGAAAAACGGGCTGCTCGATCAGACGGTAGACGGGCATAACTGCTGTGAGGAGTAAGGCCTCACTCCTGACTCCTCACGGATTTTCCGGGGTAGCTGAAGGTCAAATGGTCATCCTTCAGTCCGATCCTCACGGTCCCTCCCTTGCTGAGGCGGCCGAAGAGGATCTCGGAAGCCACCACGTCGCCGATTTCCGTTTGGATGAGGCGTCCCAACGGCCTTGCCCCGAAAGCGGGGTCGTAGCCGCGGCGGGCCAGCCAGCCCCGGGCTCCGGCGGACAGGATGGCGGTCACCTTCTTTTCCGCGAGGCGCTGCTGCAGCTCGGCCATGAACTTGTCCACCACCTGGAGCATGACCGTCTCGCTCAGGGGATTGAAGGAGATAATGCCGTCGAGGCGGTTGCGGAATTCAGGGGAAAAGGTCTTCTCCACCGCCTGCCGCGGGGCGGATGGCGCTCCGCCGCCGAAGCCGATGGGATTGGCGCTCATCTCCCGGGCCCCGGCATTGCTGGTCATGATCAACACCACATTGCGGAAGTCGGCATGCTTGCCGTTGTTGTCTGTGAGGGTGCCGTGGTCCATGACCTGCAGCAGGATGCTGAACAGATCGGGATGGGCCTTTTCGATCTCATCGAGGAGCAGGACGCTGTAGGGATTCTTGACCATGGCGTCGGTAAGCAGTCCCCCCTGATCGAAACCTACGTAGCCGGGGGGCGAGCCGATCAGTCGGGCCACGGAATGTTTTTCCATGTACTCGCTCATGTCGAAGCGGACGAACTCCACCCCGAGCTGCGCGGCGAGCTGGCGGGCCACTTCGGTCTTCCCCACCCCCGTGGGTCCGGTGAAGAGAAAAGAGCCGACCGGCTTTTCCGGATGTCCCAGCCCGGCCCGGGCCCGGAGGATGGAGCGGCTCAGCGCGTCGATGGCAGTGTCCTGTCCGAAGACTTTCCGCTTGAGATCGCGGTCGAGGTTTTTAAGGCGCCGGCGGTCGGGAGCGGATACCGTGCGGGCCGGGATGCGGGCCATCCCCGCCACCACTTCCTCCACCTCCGCGACCCCGACTTTCTTCTTCGGCACGGGGAAAAGACGGCAGCGGGCCCCGGCCTCGTCGATTACGTCGATGGCCTTATCGGGCAGGTGCCGGTATTTGAGATGCCGTCCGGAGAGTTCCGCCGCGGCCGCGAGGGCGGCTCCGCTGTAGGTGACGCCGTGATGCTCTTCGTAACGGCTTTTCAGGCCCTTGAGGATCTCGATCGTCTCGGCCACGCTCGGTTCCAGGATGTCGATTTTCTGGAAGCGGCGGGAAAGGGCTCGATCCTTTTCGAACAGGTTCTTGTATTCCTCGAAAGTAGTGGAGCCGATGCAGCGCAGTTCCCCCGATGCCAGGGCCGGCTTGAGAATATTGGAAGCGTCCAGAGAACCGCCGCTGGTGGCTCCGGCGCCTACCGTGGTATGTATTTCGTCGATGAAGAGGATGGCCTCGGGCTTGTTTTCCAGGGCTGCCAGAACCCCTTTGAGTCGCTCCTCGAAGTCGCCGCGGAATTTGGTCCCGGCCAGCAGGGCCCCCATGTCCAGGGCATAGATTTCAGAGCCCAGCAGGACCTCGGGGACTTCTCCGGCATGGATCATCAGGGCCAGGCCTTCAGCCAGGGCGGTCTTGCCCACCCCCGGATCCCCGACGTAGATGGGATTGTTCTTGCGCCGGCGGCAAAGCACCTGGATCGTCCTTTCCAGCTCCCGACGGCGGCCGATCAGGGGATCGATTTTACCTTCCCTGGCCCGCGCCATCAGATTGACGGTGAAGGCCGCCAACGGATCGCGCCCCGGCGCGGTCCTGGGCGCCGACTCCCCTTCCTGCTCGGGAGCCGCCGTTCCGGGCTTTTCCTCCCTGGAAAGCCTGGGCATGCGGTGTGAAATGTACTGCAGGACCTCCAGCCGGCCGACTCCCTGGACTTCCAGAAAATGGGCGGCATGGGAGTTCTTCTCCTCCAGAATAGCGGCCAGCACGTCGCCTACCGTGATCTCCTTCTTCCCCGCCGAGTGCATGTGCACCACCGTTCGCTGCAGCACACGCTGCAGTCCCACCGTCTGCTCGGGAACAGCCTCTCCCTCCCCGGGGAGGGATTCCAGCTGGCGGACGAAGAAGTCTTCCAGCTCCTCCTTGATGGAATCGAGGTCGCCGCCGCAGGCGCTGATGATCTCCTGCCCCTGCTCCTCGAAAAGCATGGCATAAAGGACATGCTCCGTGGTGAGGTATTCGTGATGCCGGCGCTGCGCTTCCCGCACGGCCAGCGAAAAAGTTATCTGAACTTCCTGACTGAACATAGGCGACATCCCTCATTCCTCTTCGAGGCTGCATCTGAGGGGAAACCCCTCTTCCCGGGCTAGAGAATGCACCCGGGCCACCTTGGTTTCGGCGATTTGAAAAGGGTACGCCCCGCACATGCCGATTCCCTTGAAATGGATATTAAGCATAATCTGGTTGGCCTCGGCAGGCGATTTACGAAAAACCGCCTCCAGCACCTGCACCACGAATTCCATGGTAGTGTAATCGTCGTTGTGCATCAAGACCTTGAACATCGGCGGAGACGCGGGCCGGGTCCGACTCTTTTCGGCGACCCGGCTCTCCCCCTTCGGCTGCTGCTTGCTCACTGTTGGTTCTCCGTCGTGACCGTGATTTGTTCTTCATGGTATCACAACTTGCTCGGAGGTTCCAAGGCAGAGAATCGAGATGACGATTAGCTTTCATGAAAACAGCCACTGTGCTATATTCACGCTTCTACTGCCGCATCCACCGGATCAAAGAGGACCGACAGCTCCTTTTTCCCGGTGAATCCGGTGGAAATGAAGACTTGCAGAAACCACAAAGGAGAAAGCATGCAAGATTGGCAATGGGGACAAAGCGGAGACCAGATGGAGCAGAAGGTCACCGAAATAGTCGAGCGATTTAAAAACAATAAGCCACCCGTGAAGGTTTTTATCGGCATCGCCTTCGTCCTGCTTCTCATCTGGGGGGCCTCCGGCAGCTTCTACAAGGTCGATACGGAACAGACGGGTGTGGTCCTTCGATTCGGGCAGTTCGCGGGGTTCGCCCAGCCCGGTCTGCATTTCAAACTCCCCTTCGGCGTCGATCGGGTCTACCTGGTCCGGACCGGAAGGGTTCTCAAAGAGGAATTCGGCTTCCGCACCGTTCAGCCGGGCATCCGAACCACGTACAGCAAACAGGGGCTCGAAGAAGAGTCCCTGACCCTTACCGGCGATCTCAACGTGAGCGACATCGAATGGATCGTTCAGTACCAGGTGTCCGATCCCTACAAGTTCCTCTTCAGGGTCAAGGCTCCCGAAGAGACCATCCGGGATATCTCGGAGGCGATCGTCCGCAAGGTGGTGGGCAATTCCAATGTCTCCGAAGTCCTCACCACCGAGCGGGCCATGCTCGCCTCGGCCATCGAGAAGGACCTGCAGGAAACTCTCAACAGCTACGATGTCGGCGTTCGGATCGTCACGGTCAAGTTCCAGGACGTTAATCCTCCCGATCCGGTCAAGGCCGCCTTCAATGAGGTCAACGAAGCCGAACAGCAGAAAGAAAGCCTGATCTTCCAGGCCAGGGAGCAGTACAACCGCGAGGTTCCCAAGGCCAGCGGGGTTGCCCGGAACACGATCCTCAACGCGGAAGGATACGCCTTGGAGAGGATCAACCAGGCCGAAGGGGAAAGCAGCCGATTCCTCGCCCTGCTGACCGAGTACCGCAAGGCGCCGGAGGTAACCCGGCAGCGCCTTTACCTGGAGACACTGGAGGAGATTCTGCCGCGAATGGAGGAAGTCTATATCATGGACGCCAACGGGGCCGGAGCGCTCCCTCTGCTTCCCCTGCGCAGTGAGAAGAAGGGAGGAGCGCAATGAAAAAGCCTCTGCTGATCATCGTCGTCATTGCCCTGGTCATTCTCGCAAAAGGCAGCATGTTTGTCGTTGAAGAGGGACAACAGGCCCTGGTCACCCAGTTCGGCAAACCGGTCGGCGATATCCATCAGGCGGGACTGCACTTCAAGATTCCCTTCATCCAGGATGCCTATCACTTTCAAAGCCGGATACTGAAATGGGACGGCGATCCGAACCAGATCCCCACCAAGGACAAAAGATATATCTGGATCGACACCACCGCCCGCTGGCGGATCGCGGATCCCCTTCTCTTCTTCAAGACCGTGGCCACCGAACAGGGAGCCCTGAGCCGACTGGATGACATCATCGACTCGGTGGTGCGCGACGCCGTCTCGGGACATCTGCTGGTGGAACTGGTGCGCGGCAAGGATTACCAGCCGCCGGCCGGAGTCAAGGAAGAAGTGTTTGAAGTCGAAGGAGCCGCCTCCGTTCCGGTAGAGAAACTGGCCGGCAGAGAGCAAATTCTGGCTTCAATTCTGGCGCAGGCACGGGCCAGCACTCCCGAATACGGCATCGAGCTGATCGATGTGCAGATCAAAAGGATCAATTACGTCGAGCAGGTGCGCACCCGGGTCTACGAGCGGATGATTGCGGAACGAAAGAAGGTCGCCGCCGAGTACCGCTCGGAAGGCGAAGGGGAAAAAGCCGACATTCTCGGGCAGATGCAGAAGGAGCTCAAGCGCATCGAGTCCGAGGCGTATCGGACCTCGGTGGAGGTTCGCGGCAAGGCTGATGCCAGTGCAGCAGCCATCTACGCCGGCGCCTACGGCAAGGACCCCGAATTCTACCGATTCATACGCAGCCTCGAATCCTATCGCAAGGCGATGCGGGAAAATGCCAGAATGGTCATTTCCACGGATTCCGATTTTTATCGTTATCTTCAGAAGGCTAGATAAGTAAGGCTCCATGCACGGCATGGTTTAGCGGTGACGATATGACACTCTCAGCTTTCGCCTTTTTCGTCTGCGGACTGGCGGCTCTGATCGTAGGGGCCGAGTGGCTGGTCCGCGGCGCGGCGCGGCTCGCCGCCTCCGTCGGCATTTCTCCCCTGGTCGTCGGCCTCACGGTCGTGGCCTTCGGCACCAGCTCCCCGGAGCTGGGCGTCAGCGTCATGTCTTCTCTTACCGGCCAGGCGGGAATTGCCGTCGGCAACGTCGTGGGGAGCAACATCTGCAATGTCCTGCTCATCCTGGGGCTCTCGGCTCTTTTTGCGCCGCTGATCGTGGCCCGGCAGCTGATTCGGATCGAGGTGCCTCTGATGGTCGGTGTCTCCTTCCTCTTCGCCTTTATGGCTCTGGACAGAGAATTCGGTCGACTGGACGGAATTCTCCTCTTCGGAGGTGCGATCGTCTATACGGTCTGGGTCATCCGCCGCAGCCGCCGCGAAAGCCAGGAGAGCAAGAAGAACTCTTCAATGACGGAGGGGGAAAACCCACCGGCAACCGGAGGCGTAAAGAGCCTGGCCTGGCAGTTCTGCCTGATTGTCGCCGGACTGGCGCTGCTGGGACTTGGGGCGAACTGGCTGGTCGATGCGGCCGTTACCCTGGCCAGACATTTCGGAGTCAGCGACCTGCTGATCGGTCTGACCGTCGTGGCTTTAGGGACATCGCTGCCGGAGCTGGCGGCTTCGGTGATGGCCAGCATTCGCGGGGAACGGGACATTGCGGTCGGCAACATCGTCGGCAGCAACCTCTTCAACATCCTCGTCGTTATCGGCCTCACCGCAGTCGTGGCGCCGGAGGGGGTCCCTATCGCCGAGACCGCTGTTCAATTCGATATTCCGGTCATGCTCGCCGTGGCCGTTGCCTGTCTTCCGATCTTCTTCACCGGACACCTGATCGCCCGCTGGGAGGGAATGCTATTCTTCTTTTACTATATCGCCTACACTCTCTACCTCATCCTGAATGCCCTGCAGCATCAAGCCCTGCCCGTCTTCACCACGGCCATGGTCGGATTCTTCCTCCCTCTTACCGGAATCACCCTGATGGTCTGCCTGATGCGGGCATACCGACAGAAGCACACGCATCCATCTCATTCCTGAATCCATGAGTGCACTCACGATTCACAGGGCGATGCGCTTGCCTGCCCCGAACTCCTCCGCGAGCTCCGGCTCCTCGATCAGGGCCTTGACCGCCTCGGTCAGGCGCACTCCCCTGGAGTCGAGCCCCGTCTCATCCAGTGCCTGTCCTAAAGCCTCAAAGGTAACGTTCATGAGCGATTTCTGGAAGAGATTCATAAGAACGGGTTTAAACTCGCCGAGGGCCGGCATGGCAATCGCCTGGAGGCAGGAGTCGGAATCAGTGGAAGTCATCGACCGGCACAGGAGAGGCCGCACCGGATAGATCGCGCAAGACTTCGTTTCATCTAGAAAGGCGCAGGGCCGACGCAGAAAGAGCCGCTCTTCTTCATCCAGCCAGCGGCTGCAGGCATAGAGTTGATCGATCCGCTCCTTCAGCCGAGTGAATCCCTCCCCTGCAAACTCCCTTTGCACATAGGCGGCAATGGCGATGGCTTCCGGGAGAAGGGTCGAGACGTTCAAAACGCAGCACGTGCCGCACCCGGCACGGCAGGCAATGTGTTCGGGTCCGTGGAATCCGATATTTTCGGCGAGCGTCTCTTCAGCCAGAGAAGTTATTCTGGACGTGGTTCCGCAGATTGCGGCCGCGCTCCTTGCGCTTTCCAACTCCTCCGCCACCACGGCCCGGACTTTTTCTGCATAGGAAGAAAAATCGAAGTGCCTTTGCATTTCACAACCCCCCCCGGGTATTTTTCCCCA
>NZ_KI421421.1:619086-645470 GCF_000472285.1 Desulfuromonas sp. TF | reverse complement strand
GAAGGCATACATCAGGTATGTCGAGGTCCTGAAAAAACGCCGTAACGCCGTAGGGCGGACTTTTTGCGACGCCATCAAGTTTAACAAGCGATTTCCTCTCGGCCAGCCCTCCCTGAATCTCTCCTAAAAAAAAGCGAAGGCCCCCCTGATAGAGAACCTTCACTTCTTGAAGAATATCTGTTTCCGCCTGAACCCCGTCATTCCGCCCTACCTACCGGCAGCCGCATCCCTCTCCCTCGCACGAACTGCGTTTCCGAGGTCTGTACTGGAATCCCAGCAGCAGCAGAAGCGTCACTGCCGATCCGAGGGAAAGCCATCCCGGCAGACTTTCCTTTCCCTGGCCGATCACGGCCACCAGGCTGAGCCCGGCTGCGCCGTATATCGCATCGAGGAGCAGCCCGAGGAGCAGGGAGCATCCGGCAATCGCGGCGAGGTATATCGCGAGGGATCGCCGTCCCAGATAGCGGGCGACGGCGGTAATGGTTGCGCTGTTGGTGGCCGGTCCGGCCAGCAGGAAGACCAGCGCCGCACCGGGAGAAAGTCCTTTAAGAACGAGGGCGGCGGCGATGGGAGTCGAGGCCGAGGCACAGACGTAGAGGGGAATGCCCGCCACCAGCATCACCAGCATGGGGACGAATCCTCCGGAGAGATGCCGCTCGATGAAACCGTCCGGGATCAGGGCTGAGATCACCCCGGCGACACCGATGCCGATGAGCAGCCACTTACCGATATCCCCGAGCAATTCGCCAAAAGCGTAGGTCAGCCCCCCGCGAAGCCGCCCCCCCAGAGGAAGGTGCGCAGGCTTTCGCTCGGGTCCGCCACAGCATGAGGGATCGGCGCACCCGGTGGATGGAACCTGGGCGGAGTCGGAGCCGGGGAGCAAGTTTTCCAGCAAACCGGCTGTGACCGCCGTAACGAAGGCCGCCAGAGGGCGGAACAGGGTCATCAGCGGATCGAGAAGCGCATAGGTGACGGCAATGGAATCGACCCCCGTTTCCGGCGTGGAAATGAGAAAGGCGCTGGTCGCCCCTTTGCCGGCCCCCTGCTTCTTCAGGCCGATAGCCGCCGGGATCACTCCGCAGGAACATAAGGGCAGGGGAATACCGAACAGCGCCGCCTTGAATACCGAGCCGTTGCCGCTGCCTCCCAAGTGACGGACCACAAGCTCTTCCGGCAGCAGGGCCTTGACCAGACCGGCAACGAAAAAACCCAGAAGGATGAAAGGGGCGGCGTCAAGGAGGATTTCCCAGCAGGCCGAAAGAATATTCTGAAATAATGACAATAAATTCATCTTTCTTCGGCCCTCGTTTCCTGCCGTGTGCCCGTCGTCCCCGCAATGGAAGGCACCTTCAGCAAAATCCGCACCTGGGGTTCATCCAGGGCGTAGTAGACCATCTTTCCCGATTTGCGGAAACGCACCAGCCGGGCGGCCCTCAGCAGGCGCAACTGGTGGGACACCGCTGAGGGGGAGCTGTCGAGAAGGGTTGCCAGGTCGCAGACGCAGAGCTCCTCAGCGGACAAGGCGTGGAGGATGCGCAAACGGGTCGGATCGCCGAGGAGCTTGAAGCGATCGGCCTGCTCCTGCAGACGTTCTTCCGGAGGCACATGTTCCCTGGCGCGAAGAACCTTCCTCGCGTCGACGAGGGTGATTTCGCAAAGATCTCCGGCACTATCATCTGAATAGTCATTCATATGTTCAGATGATAGTACGGGCCTCAACTGCAGGTCAATGAAAAAGTGTGATGCCGATGGCGACAAAAAGGCTGCCGAAGAGGCAGCCTTTTTGTGATGGCGGAAGAAAGACGAGAGTAGACTTCCTTCATGGGTTGTTTCGGTAGGTCTAGTAGGATCCTTTTTTCTGCTCCTTCTCCATTTTATGCTCTTTCTCACCGGTCATTCCTTTTTCCTCGGTGCCTTCAAAGGCAGGAGCCTGTCCGTAATATTCGTTAATCCGACGGCTGTATTCAGCTTCGTTCATTCCTTCTTCCAGTTTCGGGGCGTTGGCCAGTTTATTCTCATCGATGGTCAAGGTCAGGGCATCCCCTTCCGGGGTAGCTTTAAAAGCCTTGAAAGGAACGGCATACCGCTCTTCACCTACTCCCCAAAGGCCGCCCTTGGATATCACCACAAAATCAACCTGGCCGTTCTGACGATTCAGCACCAGGTCCTGGACTTCGCCGATCGTCTCGCCCTGCTTATTATGGATGTCCGTGCCGATGAACCGGTTGGCGGAAACTATATTGCCGTGTTTCTCGGCAGACATCGCCTGTTTGGAACCCATTTTCTCTGAGGTGGCCTCCTTGCCGGCGGCGAGAGGGCCGCCCACGAAGACAAGGCTTGCCGTGATGGCCACAAACATCATGCCGATTCGTTTCATAATCCCTTTTCTCCTTTTCTGTTTTCCTCCTTCCGCCTGCTTATACAGATATCCCTCTTCCGGCGTTTGTCAACTCGTCACAACATTAGGATTGCACGAAGAATCAACAACTTACAAGATCGGCACATCAGCTGCGGCCATTCCCCGGGAGATCGGCATTTTCCTTTGCGGGAACCGCCCTCCCCTGCTATCCTGAGTCGTCTTTACCTACTATCCAGGAAGTGAACATGCCCCTCCGATTTATCCACACCGCCGACGTCCACCTCGGCAAGACCTACCGCACCTCCCCCGGCGAAGCCGAGCGCTACGAGGACTTCTTCATCTGTCTCGCAGGCATCGTCGCCGATGCTTTGCGAGAGTCCGTCGATTTCGTTCTGATCGCCGGCGACCTCTTCCATACCGGGCAGATCCTGCCGCGCACCTTCGCCCGAACCATCGAGACCCTTCAGCCCCTTAAGGATGCCGGAATCCCCTGCGTCGCCGTCGAAGGGAACCACGACTGGATCCACCGCCGCGACAATATCTCCTGGATGGAAGCCCTCTCGCAGATGGGATACCTCCGCCTTCTTCGCCCCTCGCGCACACCGGACGGGGGATACCGTTTCGACTCCTTCGCCCCGGAAAAGGGAGGCGGCCACACTGAAATCAAAGGACTCAACATCTACGGCATCGGCTATATCGGCGCCCAGGCCGGCAGTCACGTGGAGCGCATCTGCCAGGCGGTAACCACGGTAAACAATCTGCTTCTTTTTCACGTCGGCCTGTGGACCTATTCGCCGGTGGAGATCGGCAACATGCATCCCGCCGAAGCTCTTCCCCTGGCGGGGGTTTTCGACTACGTGGCTCTGGGACACGGACACAAACCCTACGTCACCGCGACCCCGGAAGGACGCCCCTACGCCTTCAATCCAGGTTCCCCGGAGCGGGTGAACTTCGGCGAGGAAAAGTACGATAAGGGTTATTACCTGGTCACCGTCGAGAATGGAAAATTCTCCCCTGTTTTCCGTCCGACCGACCCCCGCCCCATGCTTGCCGCAACCATCGACCTCGACGGCGCCAATGACGCGGACCAGGCGCTGGAGCGCTTCCGCACGCAGGCGGCGGAAGCCCTGGCCGGCACAGACGACGAACGCCGGCCGCTGTTCGACATCAGGCTCAAGGGCCGGGTCGGCTTCCACCCCTTCGAACTAGGCCGGGAGCGGCTGCGACGGTTGCTCGAGGAAATCGCCGCCCCACTCCACGTGGAAATCCGTAGCAGCCTCTCCCTGGTCGTCCGCGGCGGCGAGGAGGAAGCGGTCAAGAAGAGCCTGGGCGAGATCGAACGCGACGTCCTGAAGGAACTCATCGGCGCCGGCAGCGAGTACCAGGGGCGCGAGGAAGAACTGGCGCGCCTCGCCCTGAGCCTGCGCGATGCGGTGCAGAGGGGGAACGTGGACGGAGACGAGCTGCTGGCTTTGCTGGAAGGGATGGACGAATGATGCAGATCCTCTCCATCCATCTCAGGAACATCAAATCTCATCGCGACGCGGAGCTTGATTTTTCACCCGGCATCAACGTGCTCTCCGGACCGAACGGAATCGGCAAGAGCACGGTTTTCGAAGCGATCGGCTACGCCCTGTTCGGAGTCGATGCGCAGAGTTTCGTCGGCAACATCGAACGGTTCATCTCCATCGGAGCTCGGAAAGGGGAGATTTCCGTCGCCTTCCAGGTAGATGACCAGTCATGGCGCGTGACACGTACCGTCGGCGCACCGGGCAAATGGCTTCTGGCCAGGAAGACCGGAATGGGATTCGAGGTCGAGGATCACAAGGATGCCAAAGAGACCGAAGCACGGCTCAAGGAGCTCCTCGGCCTTGAAAGCAGCCGCTCGCTGGCCGAACAGTTCGAACTGGTGATCGGTCCCTTCCAGAATGACTTTCTCGGACCCTTCGTGATCCGCCAACCGGCAAAACGCCGTGACAAGTTCGATGAAATTCTCGGCATCGACACCTGGCGCAAGACCTTTTCCGAAACCAATACCCTGCTCAAAGCGATCAAAGGGAAGATCGACGTGCTGCAGGCGGAAATCGACAGCCGACAGGAACAGATCGAAGTACTGCCGGAGAAAAAAAACGAGCTGAAATCAGCCGGGGTGGAACTCGAACAGGCGCGGAAGGATTTTGCCCGGCAGCAGAAGGACCTTCGGGAAATCGAGGCCGGGCTGGCTGATCTCGACACCCGCGAGCAGGCGATCCGGAAACTTCAGGCAGAGATGGCCACCCACGGGGAACGCATCCGTAACGGCCGGGAAAAAATCGGCGCCCAGCAGGAGCGCATCGGTGAAGCCGAACAGGCGCAGCAGGTGATTGCCGCGACCGCGACCGGAAGGAACGCCTTCGAAAATGCCTCCGCACGCCTCGCCGAACTGCGCGAACAGCAGAAAAGCCAGCGCCTGCTTGAGCAGGAAGTGGCCGCCCTCGACAAACAGCTTTCCGGGCTCAAGGTCCGGCATGAGGCCGAAATCCGGACTATTGAGCAGGTTCGGGACGAACTGAGGCATGAAGAAGAGAGCCTGATTCAGCGGAAAGCCTCCCTGGCGCCGGGCGCCGAGCTTGAGGCCCTGGCCGAACGCCTCCCCGGGATCCGCGGCACTCTGGATATCCTGCGGAAACAGCTGGGCCTGCTCGAGGGAAGCCGCACCGGGATCGCGGAGGGAAGCGAAAAACTCGCCGAGGGGATCTGTCCTTTTTTCCAGGAGTCCTGCCTGAACATTACCGATCAACCGCCTCAGGACGTTTTCTCCGGCAAGCTGGCGAAGCTGGACCGGGAGCGCCGGCATCTCGGCCTCGAGCTCGATAAATTGCTGCAAGAAGAAATAGCGGCCCGGCGTGCTGATGAGCGCCTCAGGGAAATCCGGATTCAGCTGCAGGGGCTGGAGCAGGAGGCGGTGAAAATCGCCCGGCGCAGCAAGGCCAACGAAGAGAGGGGCACCGCGCTCGAGGGGTTGCGGCGGGAGCAGACAACGGTACAGATGCTGCTCGCCGAAAAGCAGTCGGCGCTGTCCTCTTTCAGCCGTCTGCAGGAGGACATCGAGGCGACGGAACAGGATCAGCGCCGGCACCAGGATGCCCGTGACCGCTACCTGGCCAACCAGAAGCATGCGGCGGAGCTGGAGCAGCGCCAGGCCGAACTGCACAAGTTCCAGCAGCTCCTCGATCAACTGCTGGAAGAATTGGCGGAACAGGAAGGCGCCCTGAAACAGGCAAGCGAATTTTACGATGCCGGCCGGCACCAGCTGCTGCGCGGACAGAAAGACGAACTGCGCGAGGCCATCGGCATTCTGCGTCAGAAGATCGATGGCCTGAGTGAAAAGGTCGTGCGGCTCACCGCCGAGATCGACAAACTCGAACGGATCGAGAAGGAAAACGAAGAGAAAAAGAACCGGGCGCGCGTTTTCGGGGAAAAGGAAGAACTCGTAAAATTCTTGCGCAACAGGGTCTTCCGAAACGTTTCAGCTTACCTCTCGGAACGTTTCCGCGAAAAGATCAGCCTGCGCGCCGACAGGATCTACCGAACCATCGCCGAGGTGGACGAAGAACTCTACTGGGGTGAGGATTATCGCATCGTCTTGCGCGACATGGTCGAGGGCGAAATTCGGGAGCGCAGCGACGACCAGCTCTCCGGCGGCCAGACGATGAGCGCAGTGGTAGCTCTGCGTCTGGCGCTGCTGCAGACGATCGGCGCCCGGGTCGCCTTCTTCGATGAGCCGACCTCCAACCTCGACGCCGCCCGCCGGGAGAACCTGGCCCGCGCCTTCCGCGCGATCGACGTCGGCCGCGAGGAAGTGACCGAACACTGGTACGATCAGCTTTTTCTGATCAGCCACGACGTCGCCTTCACCGAAATCACCGATCAGATCATCGAGCTGGGGCGGTGAATCCGCGGGGGCTGGCGGCTGGCGGCTGGGGGCTGGGGGCTGGGGGCTGGAGGACTCGGGACGCAGGCTTGCCAGGCCATAGCCGCAAGGCGACGGCTGGACTCGAAGATTATCCCGGCTTTACCTTTACAATCACGCACCGGAGAATTATATTGAACCTGTTTCCGAAATGCGGACAATAATTGAACTTTTCTCCAAGGAGTGAAAACGATGTTTAAACGCCTCTTGCCCTTTGTACTTGCCGCTTTCATTCTTCTTCCCTCCCTTTCCGGCTGCGGCTACAACCAGATCCAGAAGAACGAGGAGGCGGTGACCGCCGCCTGGGCCGATGTGGAGGCCACCTACCAGCGCCGCGCCGATCTGATCCCCAATCTGGTGGAGACAGTAAAGGCCTACGCCTCCCATGAACGGGAGACCCTGCAATCGGTCACCGAGGCTCGGGCCCGGGTGGGCCAGGTGAACGTCTCAGCCGAAGACCTGAACGATCCGGCGGCCATGCAGAAATTTCAGGCCGCCCAGGGCGAACTCTCCGGCGCCCTCTCCCGCCTGCTGGTGGTGGCCGAGCGTTATCCCGACCTCAAGGCCAACCAGAACTTCCTCGATCTGCAGCACCAGCTGGAAGGGACGGAGAACCGCATCAACGTCGCCCGCCAGCGCTACAACCAGTCGGTGCAGGTCTTCAACTCCTCCATCCGGACTTTTCCCAACAACCTGACCAACAAATTCCTCCTCCACCTCGAGCGAAAGGAACCCTTCCAGGCCGAGACCGGTGCCGAGAAGGCCCCCCAGGTGAAGTTCTAAAATGACTTTTCGCCGAATACTTATCCTGCTCGCCCTCCTGCTCCTGCCCCTGCGGGCGGCGGCCCTGGACGTTCCCGAAACCACCGGCTACATCAACGATCGGGCCGGCATCCTTTCTGCCGAAACCGAGCAGAAGCTGGAGAGCTTTCTGCGAGGATTCGAGCAGAGCGATTCCACACAGATCGTCGTCCTCACCGTCGACTCCCTGGAAGGAGAGTCGCTCGATGAGTACGCCCTTAAGGTCGCCGAGAGCTGGGGCATCGGCCAGGAGAGAACGGACAACGGCGCCCTGCTGCTCATTGCCAAAGAGGAGCGCAAGGTCCGCATCGAGGTCGGCTACGGCCTCGAGGGACGGCTGACCGACCTCCTCTCCGGCAGGATCATCGACAACGAGATCACCCCCCGCTTCAAGGCCGGAGACTTCGACGGCGGAGTCATCGCCGGGGTGGCGGCCATGGTCGAGGCGGTGCGCGGCGAGTACCAGGGGCGGCCCGCCCGAAAGAAAGAGCGCAATCCCCTGGGGCTGCTGGCCCTCCTGCTCTTTCTCGGTCCCGGCCTGATGTTCCTCGGCGGCGGCCCGCGCAGCCGGCGCTCCCGTCACTACCGACACGGCGGCTTCTGGATCGGCGGCGGAGGATTCGGCGGGGGAAGGGGCGGAGGCTTCGGCGGCGGAGGTTTTTCCGGCGGCGGAGGCGGCTTCGGCGGCGGTGGGGCATCGGGGGGATGGTAAGGGCTGTCCTTTGTCATTTGTCACTTGTCATTTGTAAAGGCATGGTTTGCAAGGTTTTCACAAGTGACAAATGACCAAGGACCAATGACGTTTATCACCAACAAGGTCCAACATGGCTAAACTTACAGCAAATACCTTCTTCACCGAAGAAGAGCGAAAGCGCATCGAAGAGGCGGTCAAAGCCGTCGAGAAGAGCACCAGCGGGGAGATTGTGCCGATGGTGGTGGACGCTTCCTACGAATACCCTAGGGCGGAGATCCTGGGGGCCGGTTTCTTCTCCCTGGCCTCCGCCGTTTTTTTGACCTGGCTCTTCGGCGGCGAGTCGATCTGGGTTTTTCTCCCCCTCTTCTTCCTGTTCTACTTCCCCTTCAAGCTGATGATCCGGCAATTTCCGGCTCTTCGGCGGCGCCTCATCCATCCGGCGGAAATCGACGTCGAGGTTGAGGAGAAAGCCCTTGTCTCCTTCCTCGAACGGGGACTGCACCGCACCCGCGACGAGACCGGCATCCTCATCCTCATCTCCCTCTTCGAGCATCGGGTCTTCGTCCTCGCCGACCGCGGCATCAACGCCATCGTTCCCGCCGATACCTGGGACGAGATCGTCCATACCGTCACCGAGGGGATCCGCAGCGGAAGGACCTGCGAAGCCCTCTGCGCCGCCATTGGACGCTGCGGTGAGCTGCTTGAACAGCACTTCCCGGTACGGACCGGCGATACGGACGAGCTGCCGAACCTGATTCTGGATTAATTCCTTCCACCACCCGTTCGCTTCGCTCACTAGGAGGGTGTCGGACTATACGGGCCGAAGCGAAAATTTGGAAGCTTGAGACCAGATTTTGGCTCGTTTGAGAGCTCATAGCCATAGCTATGGGCCGAAAAGGAGCTGAAATATGGGCCAAGCAGCCGAATTTGCAGCCGGCTCATGGATAGTCCGACAGCCTCCTAGAGACACAGAAACACAGAGAAAGCCTTATAGATTGGGGGTTCCTCCATGTCTCTGTGCCTCTGTGGTTAACGCCTTTGCTTCAGCCCCGCCTCCGCCGCCTCTCCAACCCCCTCCAGCGCATCCCTGACCTCCTCCTCCCACCAGTCGATCGGATGCCCTCCGAGATCCCTTGGGATCGCGATCGGCTCGCCAATGTCCAGCCGAACCCGGGAAAACGGGAGGGGAATTTCCATGCGGTCCCAGCGGCGGGTCAGGACGAGCCTGGGACGGGCCGCCGCCGATGCGGGGAGCAGGGTCATCCCGAGATCGGCCGCGAGGCGGATGACTCCATGCTTGACCTGATGATAGGGCCCCAGAGGCCCGTCCGGCACCAGGGCCGCCATCTTCCGCCCCGTCAGGGCTTCCCGCATCAGGTGCAGGGCCCCCTCTCCCGTATGACCAGGAATCGTCAGGCAATGATGACCGAAGTGGCGGCAGATGCCGGCAATTACTTCTCCCCGCACGGACCGGCTGGAGAAAATGCAGGCCCCCCGGTCCCGGAGAATGGTGAAGAAAGGAAGATACTTTCCGTGCCAGAAGACAACGAGTATTCGCTCCTGACTGCCCATTAGATTTTCGAGGTGTTCCAGGCCGACCGTTTCGGTTTTCCAGCTCCGGTGCAGCAGGCTCAGAACGAATGAGGCGAACGCGGCCAGCAGGGAAGAGCGCCAATGCGTCGATCGTCGACCGTAAAGATCCTCAGGGCGGGACCGACCCGGTTCGGACGTGCCGGATCGCTTCATCTCTCGTCCGTTTCCCGGAATCGCAGAGCTTCTTCCGCGGCATTGGCGAGGTTGCGCAGGATCCTGAATTCTTTTTGAAAAAAACGTCTGCTCGATGCCCAGCGGCTGGCTTCAAGGTTTTTTTCGCCGGGATGCTGCATTTTCAATCTCTGGTACAGACTCAGAAGCTTGTCCGCGCTGCGGCGCAGGGAACATTCCTCGGCGGTGCGCAGGGCGTTTGCGCGTAGGATTCTGGTCTTTTCGCCGTCCAGGCCCGCCAGCCAGCCAATGGCCGCCGCAAAAACTTCCTCGTCGGCTCTCTCCAGAATCCGCCCGTTAAACCCGTCACGGACCACCTCCCGTACACCGGGCCCGTCGACGGCTACTACCGGCGTTCCCGTTGCCATCGCTTCGGTCAACACCATCCCCTGTGTTTCGCTCTGTGAAGCAAAGACGAAGACATCCATCGCCCGATAGGCCTCGACCAGCGCCACCCCCGTCTGGACATGAAGGCGATGGAACTGGCGTGAAAGACCCTGCCCTTCAAACACAGCCTCCATCTCTTTTTCGCTGGGACCGGCGCCCACCAGCAGAAAGTTGCCTGCCGGTTCCCGTTTCAGAAACATGGCCACGGCCGCTGCGAGAAAAAGGGGGGATTTTTCGGGGGCGAGCCGGCCGATGTGGCCGACCACGAATGCTTCATGGGGAATCCCCAACCGGCTGCGGAGCCTGTTGCCGTCTCCTGGGCTGAAAAGCTCGAGGTCGACTCCGGTCGGGATGATTTCGATGGGAGTGGTCACTCCGCGCGTCACGATCAGCTCAGCCACGGACCGGCTTGGCGCGATCACCGCGTCGCACAGGTTGCCGAAACCGGTGGCCAGATCGATGGCGAAGCGGCGCAGTCGCGGCGAATCCCCCGGCAGGTAATGGGTATAGTGTTCATAGAGGGTATGGTGGGTGAACACCACCGGCAGGTTACGGGAGGCGCCGACGCGCAGGGCGGTTTCGCCCAGCAGAAAGGGATGATGCGCATGAACGATCTCGGGATCGAAGGCGTTGAGCGCCCTGGTGACCCGTCCGGGCAGAGGCGCCGGCACCGAAAAATCGCCCTCGCTGAAGTGGCGCCAGGCCGGTAGCCGAATGACGTCCTCCTCCGCTTCCGGCATCCCCTCGAAAGCGGGGGCAATCACCAGAACCCGATGTCCGCGCCGACGGAGCTCGCGGGTAAAGGCCTGAACGCTGCGCGCCACGCCGCCCAGATGCGGGGTGAAGGTGTTTGTGGTCATCACGATATTCATGGCGGTTCCGCTCGGGCCGTCAATAGAATTCTCCAGAGCGAATCATAATGCATCTGACTGTTCTCCGTATCTCCGTGTTTTTTACTCTTCAGGTCGCGCTTTTCTAATCAGATCGACCGCGGAGGTTTCCGAGCCAACCACCTTTCGGTCCGTGCCGGACAAGGCCACTTCAACCGCCTCGGGCGGATGCCGCCAGCGGGCGTTCCAGGAGACCTGAATGCCATCTTCCCCGGGGAGGATGACGACCTCGACAGGCCCGAAAGGCGTCAGCGTCGGACCGAAGGTGATGGGCTCTTCCTGCTCCAGCCATTCGGGGGGAATCCCGCCGCCGATGACCAGCCGCTCTCCTTCCTCGCGCACGAAGCAGTTGCGCAGCATCATGACCCACTCCGCCGAAGCCCAGACATGATGGCCGTCCCCCATGCATCCTCCGCCGGTTCGAGGGTGGATCGCTTCGGGCCATTGGCCGGTGGGCGAGGCCAGGTCGGCCACGGTCTTCATCAGACCGGCGGCGCGGGGATCTCCGGCGCGCAGTAGCACCTGGGCCAGATGGAGGGTCAGATAAGGATTGATTCCGGAATGGATGACATCCTGGAAAAATCCCCCTCCGACGAGTGTATTTTCATAAAGAAAATCGGCCGTATCGAGCAGGCGCGGGTCGTCCGCGGCAAAGAGCTGCAACGGATAGCCGGCGGCGAGGGAACCGATCGCTCCCGAATCGAGACGCCTGGCGGGAGCGGCAGGCATGGCCGGACGCCCGAGGCGCCGCGCCGCTTCGACCAGGCTGCGTTCGATTGCCCGCAATAGATCTTCGGCCTCCTGGCGAAACGCGGCGACGCTTTCTTCATCGCCCTTCTGCCCCAGCAGGTCCGCGGCTGCCGACAGACCCGTCACCCCCCAGAAGTCGTCCCAGTAGTAATAATCATTAGGTCCCAGATGTTCGGCGCTGAAACCCGGCGGCAGCAGTCCGTCGTAGCGCACGTCGCCCCGGTTCGGGCCCCGCTTGCGCTGCAGCCAGCGTCCCCCGCGGTGAATGGCCTTGATCCATTCGGGCTTGGGCCTGCGGCCGGTCAACCGGCAGAAGCGCTGGAGAATCCACAGCGCCTCTCCGTTGGAGTCCCATTCACCGGCCTGAGAAAAGAAAAACCCGCTGGCTTTTTGTCGTCGGGGAAAGGTATCGAGCACCCGCTCCACCCGATCGGTCAGACCGATGCAGAGCAGGGCGTGAAGGATGAAAGCGGCATCGCGGAACCAGAACCGCTTGTAGGTGTAGGGTCCCGGATAGACCTCGCCGATGGGGGCATGCAGAATCAAGGAGCGAACCGCCTCATCGTACAGTTTCTGGAAAAGAAGATCGGGAAGATGGGCCGAGGCTGCGCCGGCAAGGGCGCCCGGCCACGAGGGCCCCGAGGTGCCGGCGTGTCGGCCGGGTTTGGCCTCCAGCGGGATGCGCACCTGGAGCCGGCATTCGCCCTCCTCAAGCCTGAAGAGCGCCGCGGCGGTCGCCATTCCGACTTTGCAGCGCACCGCCCGGGATTCATCCGGTCCGAACAGGCGGGTGTGGACGTCGCCCGCGCGGTAATCGGAGAAACGCAGCCTTTCGGCAGGGGGGTCGAAATAGATATTGCGGTTGCGATCAAGGAGCCATCCACGATTCTCACTTTTGCCTTCGATGTGATGGATGAAGCTGACCCCTTCAGGGTTGTAGGGACGAAGGGAGGCGATCAGCCAACCTCTCCCGGCACAGCGAGCATCGACCCGAACCCGGCAGACGGGATGTCCGCCCTCCTCGTCCATCCAGGCACGGGTGCAGAGATCCAGGTCGGCCTGAACCGACCGGGTGACCACCGCCATCCCTTCAGCCAGGTCCAGTTTCTGTTCGACGGCCTCCATCCGGGAAGGGAACAGGGTGCGGCCGTCTTCGGTCACGATCCAGAAATCAAGGGACAGGCCGTCCTGAAAGGGAGTGAGGAGCCCTCGGGGATCGATGATCGGGATCTGCTCCTCATCAGGCAACCCGATGGCCGTCCAGTTGCGGTGGGTCAGGTTGACGTGGGTGATGGAGAAGGCGCGGGGAATGAAAGAGACGTCGTGAGGATTGTACTGGCGCTCCACCCAGTAAGGCCAGACCCAGTCCAGGTTGTGCTGGATGGCGCCGGTGTTGAGCAGGCCCCGGGCGTGGAAGATCAGACCGGCGCGTAAAAGTTCAAGGGGCTCTTTCACTTCAAGAGGCTGGCCGAAGCTCTCCAGGCGCGAAATCACCCTGACCGGGTCGATCAATCCCCGGGATTTGGCCAATCGGCTGAGCACCTGTTTCCAGGGGAACCACCTCAGAAGCATACGGGGCTCCTATGGATGGCTGGATTGCCTTACCAGCGTCTCGTTAGATTAGATTATAAGGGAATCTGCCGCGGTGGCTACTGGATAAAAAGGAATCTTGTACCTGCCTTCCGCACCCTTACGGAAACTTGAGGGACTGCGTGAGCCGTTCTTGCACCGCCGGATACTGGTGATATCGTTGAACAGGGTTGCGCGGCGGGTCGACGTCCCCTTTGAGCAGGCCCCCAAGTCCCTCCGCTCCATCTCCTTGCGGCGCATACCGGAGGTGAACCATGGAGCCATCCCCTTATCTCCCCCGTGAACTCCCCGAAAGTCTCTACTCCCTGGCCGAGCTCGCCACCGACCTGCGCTGGACCTGGAGTCACGAGAGCGACGCTCTTTGGCGGATGATGGACCCCGAGGCCTGGGAGCAGACCGGGAACCCTTACGTGGTGCTGCAAAACCTCGCCGAGGGGCGTCTCGAAGAGCTGGCCGCCGACAGCATGTTCAAAGAGCATCTTCGACGCCTGGCGGCGCTGCGCGAGGAGTATATCGGGCAGCCCGGCTGGTTCGGCGAGAGACATGGCGACAAAGGGCTGAAGGGTATTTCCTACTTCAGCCTGGAGTTCGGCCTGGGCGAGGCCCTGCCGCTTTATGCCGGGGGGCTGGGCATCCTCGCCGGGGATTATCTCAAGGCGGCCAGCGATCTCGGCGTGCCGGTCACAGCGGTGGGCCTGCTCTACCAGGAAGGCTATTTCCGCCAGGTGCTGGATGCCTTTGGCTGGCAGCAGGAGGCCTATCCCTACAACGACCCCACCACCCTCCCGGTCCTGCCGGTGGCGGCCCCTTCGGGCGCCTGGCTCAAGGTGCCGGTCGAGCTGCCGGGGCGGGCCGTGCAGTGCCGGGCCTGGCTGGCCCGGGTCGGCCGGGTAAACCTCTACCTGCTCGACACCAACGATCCCCTGAACAGTCCCTTCGACCGCGGCATCACCGGCAAGCTCTACGGCGGCGGCCAGGAGATGCGCCTGGTGCAGGAGATCGTCCTCGGGGTCGGCGGCTGGCGGCTCATCGAGGCACTCGGTCTGGATGTGCAGGTGTGCCATCTCAACGAGGGGCATGCGGCCTTCGTCACCCTTGAGCGCGCCCGTCATTGCATGCGGCGATACAATCTCGGATTCCGTGAGGCGCTATGGGCCACCCAACCCGGCAACCTCTTCACCACCCATACCCCTGTCGCCGCCGCCTTCGATACCTACCCCCGGGAGCTGGTGGGCAAATACGGCCGGGACTACGCCGAGCAGTTAGGGGTTTCCCCGGCGGAACTTGCCGAGGTGGGACACCGCGACCCCGACGACTCCGAGGAGCCGTTCAACATGGCCTACCTGGCAGCGCGCACCTGCGGAGCCATCAACGGTGTAAGCCGCCTGCACGGCGAGGTCAGCCGCCGTATCTTCCAGGTGCTCTATCCTCGCTGGCCGCAAGCCGAGGTGCCGGTCAGCCATGTCACCAACGGTGTGCATGTTCCGTCCTGGGACTCCCCCTGGGCCGACGAGGCCTGGACCCGGGCTTGTGGCAAGGAACGCTGGCGCGGTCTTCCGGAGCCGATGGCCGCGGCCATCGAGAGCCTGAGCGATAAGGAACTGTGGAGCTTCGACGCACTGGAACGCAGCGACCTGGTCCATTACGCCCGCGACCGCCTGGCCCGCCATCTCGCCCAGCGCGGCGCCGGCCCCGAGGCCGTAGCCGAAGCCCGCCTCGTGCTCGATCCCAACGTGCTGACCCTGGGGTTCGCGCGGCGATTCACCGAGTACAAGCGCCCCACCCTGCTGCTGCACGACACCGGGCGACTGCTCCGCCTGCTGACCCATCCCGAGCGGCCGGTCCAGCTCATCGTCGCCGGCAAGGCTCATCCTCAGGACGAAACCGGTAAGCGCTTCGTGCAGCAGTGGGCGCAGTTCGTGCGCCGCCCCGAAGTCCGTCGCCGCGCCGTCTTCCTGGAAGACTACGACATGGCCCTGGCCCAGCAGCTGGTGCAGGGGGTGGACGTGTGGCTCAATACCCCGCGCCGCCCCTGGGAGGCCTGCGGTACCAGCGGCATGAAGGTACTGGTCAACGGCGGGCTGAACCTGTCGGTGCTCGACGGCTGGTGGGCCGAGGCCTACGCGCCGGAGGTCGGCTGGGCCCTGGGCAACGGCCTGGAGCACGGTCCCGAGAGGGACGCGCTCGATGCGCTGGAGCTCTATCGCCTGCTGGAGGAAGAGGTGGTGCCGATGTTCTATGACCGCGACGCCGAAGGCATCCCGCAGTCCTGGGTTGCGCGCATGCGGACCAGCATGGCCCGGCTGGCGCCCCGCTTCAGTTCCAACCGCATGGTGTGCGAATACGTGGAGAAGCTCTACATTCCGGCGGCCGCGGCCTACGCCCGCCGCCTGGGGGATGGGGGCGAGACGGCCAGAGAACTGTTCGCCTGGGAAACGCTGCTGCGGCGTCGATGGCCGAGTGTCCACTGGGGCAGGAAGACGTGTCGTGAGGAGGGGGGCGCTCTGGCCTTCGAGGTGCAGGTCTATCTGGGAGAGCTGCCGCCCGACTGCGTGCAGGTGCAGCTCTACGCCGAGGCGGCCGCCTGGGACGAACCGGTGTCCGTGGAGATGGAGCGCGGCGCCGCCATCGCCGGCGCCGTCAACGGGTTTCTCTACGGCTGCACCGTTGCCGGCGACCGTCCCGCCGGCGACTACACGCCGCGCATCGTTCCTCACCATCCCCAGGCGCGGACGCCGATCGAGCTGAACCTCATCGGCTGGTGGCCGGGCGCCTGAGGGTCGCGGCCGAGGATCCCGTCAACGCTGCCAGCGTCTCGGTGAGGGAGACCGTTTTTCCCTCTTTGCCGGTAAACTGCTTGGTGGTGGAGAAGGGCTGAGTGAGAAAACGCTCCAGGAGCCGGGCGCGAAAAACGGTCTTGCGATCCGCCAGGGAGAGTTCCTCGATCCCCAGCATGGCGACAATGTCCTTGAGCTCTTCGTAGGTGGCCAGGGTGCGGCGCACCTCCTGGGCCGTGCGGTAATGCCGCTCCCCGGCGATGGCAGGATTGAGCATCTTTGGAGCCGGACTCCAACGGGTCCGGGTAGAGCCCCTCACTGGCCCTCTTTCGGGAGAGAACGACGGAGGCCGACAGGTGCGAGAAGGTGTGCACCGCCGCCGGGTCGGTGAAGTCAGTGGCGGGAACGTAGATAAGCTTTTTGGCAGGGATATTTGTAAAAATGGGCCATGAAGGTTACCCTCTGGGCGTCATCAAGGGACGTCGATACGATCGACGGCCATATCGCCCCTACACAGAAGCTGGTCGATCCCGTCCATGTTGGCAGGAACGCGAAGGGATGCTTGCCGACAGGCAGCCCTGCTTCGCGATCCGGAACGCTTCGTCAGGATGCTTTTTGTCTCTCAAGGAACGGAAAATCGCTCAAAAGATCTTTTTTGGCGCGGTGATTTTCATTCTCCTTGCCGGATGCGAATCTCCCGGGGATCGGTTGCGGGAGGCGGCGGCAGAGGGGGATACCGCAGAGGTTCTGGCGCTTCTCGACCGGGACATCGATGTCAATGAGAAACAGCGGTTTCCTCCCCGCAAGAGAGGGGAAACCGCTCTGATGCTGGCTGCGGAAAACGGACATGGACGGACGGTGAGGCTTCTTATCGCTCACGGCGCGCAAGTGAACACCCGAAACGGGTTCGGGAGCACGGCCCTGATGGCGGCCGCACAGTTCGGTCATACGGAAACCGTCGAGATTCTGTTGCAGGCCGGGGCGGAGGTCGATGCCTCGGAGCGGGACGGCGACACCGCCCTGATCGCCGCCTCCTATGCCGGGAATACGAGAATCGTGCAGCTTCTCCTCGCTGCCGGCGCCGACGTGAACAGGCAGGACAGACAGGGCTGGACGGCCTTGATGCTTGCTGCCTCGGAGGGACGCATCCAGGTCGTCCGCGAACTGCTGTCGACGGGAGCCGACCCCGATATGAGGAATCAGGAAGGCACGACAGCCCTGATTTCTGCCGTCTCAAGAGGAAATCTCCCCATCGCGGTGGCTCTTCTGGAAGCAGGAGCCGATCCCGATGTGAAAGACCGAAATGGCCAATCCCCCTTGATTCATGCCATCATTGAAGGACACGGCCGTATCGTGGAAGCCCTCCTCGATCAGGGGGTGGAGATAGACGCCCGAGATGACCGATCCGGCACCACCGCGTTGATGTATGCCGCTGAATTCGGGCGCCTCGGTCTGGTTAAACTTCTCCTGGACCGGGGAGCCGATGTGAACGTGAAGAACAGGTGGGGTTTAACGCCTTTGCTCTATGCGGTCACCGCCCCGCACCCCGATCCTCAAGTGGTGCAGGCTTTGCTTGACGGCGGAGCTGATCCCCACGTCCGGGACGCCAAGGCGGATTCGGCCCTTGCCCTGGCGAAACGGGCCGGCCAGGTGGAGATCGTCAAGATGCTGGAAAAAGCAGGTGCGGTGGAATGAGTTGCGAGATGGAGTTCGTCTTCGCTGAGCGGATCGAGGTTGTCCCGGCCGCCGCTTTTCCCGTGATGGGAGAACGCCTGAGGAGCAGGAAGGCGACTTAGCCGCCCTTGCCCTGGAGTGCGGCGGCGATCAGTTTTTTGAGTCTGGCGGAGTCGGCCCGGGCCATCGGCCGGCCGGTGATGCTGCTCTTGGGTGCACGTCGACGCTCCTCCGGGGGATAAATCGTGCATTCCACCTCGGTGCCGTCCTCTTCAAGATAGAGGTGGGGATAATCGTAAAACTCCCCACCATGCCGGATCGTCACGACTTCTTCAGTGAAAGGAATCTCCTGTGCCCGCAAGAAGTCTTCGACCTCTTCCGGGGAATCGGCGAAGAGGTGCAGGTCGATGTCGCTGCGCTCCGTCACAGAACCGGACAAGACCGAGCCGACCAGCAGGGGCTGGAAAGGGGCGAGCAGCTCCAGCCAGCGCAGCGCCGCCAGGCGCAGCCTGAGCAGGCGCTCCGGCGCGGCCCCTTCCTCAAAGAGGACAATGAGCCGTGCCACTTCGGCATGGATCTCGGCGTTGGAGGGGAGGTGCGAACCGAGGCTGAGCGCCTTCTCCGGGCCGAAGCGCCGCGCCGCCTTGCGCTTCGCGTCGCGGTATTCCTTCACCCCATCCTCATACATCAGGCGGGCCGCCTCGCGGGCTATGAGGGTCCGTATCTGATCGGCGTGGGTCATGGAAGGAGTATAGCAGAACCAGAAAACTCTTGATCTCCGGAGCATCCGCAAACCGGAAGGGCCCGTATCGGTGGACTTGAAATCCCTTTGACAAACAAGGATAAGCGATTAAATTAAACACAGAAAGAAGGAAGTCGGTGCCGGGAACGTCTGAAGGTATCGGACACGGACTGACTCGCAACAGAATTCAGGGAGGCTAAATTGGCACAAGGTACAGTCAAATGGTTCAATGATGCTAAAGGGTTTGGTTTTATCGAGCAGGACGACGGACCGGACGTTTTTGTTCACTTTTCGGCGATCGCCAGCGAAGGCTTCAAGTCCCTCGCCGAGGGAGATCGAGTCAGTTTTGACGTCGTCAAGGGACCGAAGGGACCTCAGGCCGAAAACGTGCGGAAGATTTAGAGAACGGTAGATCACTTTGATGCCGCTGGCAAAGAAGATATCTGTCACCGCCTGACCGGTACACTGGTGCCGGTTTCCTGCCACTTTTGACATCTTAGCCCCGACGCGTGATCTCGCTCATCAGTTCGAGCTGGACCTGCTGGATCTCCACCAGGCGTTCCCATTGTCGCGACAGCAGGTGGTCGATCTTCTCATTCAGGTGCCGTATTTCCAGCTCAGCTTTGAGGTTGACGCGGTAGTCGTTCTCCGAGCGCAGGCGGTCCCTGGCCTCCTGGCGGTTCTGGCTCATCATGATGATCGGCGCCTGGATGGCGGCCAGGCACGACAAAATCAGGTTGAGCAGGATAAAGGGATAAGGGTCAAAGGGGCGCCTCAGCAGAACGAAGGAGTTAACGGCGACCCACAGCAGCAGGAATCCGGCGAAGGTGAGGATGAAAGACCAACTGCCGCCGATGTCGGCAATGCGGTCCGCCAGGCGCTCGCCGAAGGTGAGCTTGCGTTCGAACTGCGCATCGATGTTGCTCGACAGGGTCTCCTGCCTCATCATGCTGTCGAGGACCTCCTGCTCCAGGGCAGTCAGTTCTCCCTTTTCCGCCTCCAGCAGAGACTGGATGTGCCGACCACGATAGCGATTCAAGTCCTCCCGGCAGATGAAGTCTTCGGAGGACCAGTTCGGATGATCCCGGCGGATCTCCTCGGCGATCGGCTCTCTGATCAGTGCGGCAGCGACTAGCTTCACCTTCCCTTTGTTCCTGCCGCAGATCCGGCAGACGGCGGTTTGGTTTTTCGTCTCTTCCAATTCTCACCTCCCAAAGTTAACGGCTGGCACATTGCCACGAAGCAACATCTCCCCGCCCACACAGCCGTTTTCGCAGATAATCCAGTCCGAAGATTAATGGGATGCCGACCCAGGCCAGAAAATAGATGTTCAACGAGAAACGGTTTGCGCCCGGGGCGGGCCCGGGTGCCGCAGATGACAAAACTCTCGGTCCCTGCGGGAATGGCGGTGAGCATGGTAGAAAGGATATTCCGGCCCGGAGGAAGGATTTGGGGAACAAGTTCGACACCCTCCTCGCGGCACTCCCGTTCGAGGTGCTCGATCTTGCGCTCCAGAAGTCCGGCAGGGATGGTGCCGTCCCTGACGTGAATCAACGTCAGGGCCCGATCGGCGGCGTGGGAGGCGAACCGGATGGCATAGCGGGCGATCCAGTCGCCGTTGAGGGAACCGTCGTAAGCAAGGTAGAGCATCCGTCCCCCCTGGCCGAAAACCGGCAGATCGTGCTGCAGAAGCTATTAATTATAACCAATATCAGGATTTCGGCATTTTACCGGATCAATACTCACGACCTCCTTACCGACGATCCGGGCCATAACCTATCTCCCTGTTATACTTGAACTTGAGCGTTTTCGTCGCAGCCCGAATTTTATCTACCCGGTAATGCTATGACCACTTCCATCTACAGGGGTCGGCTTCTCCCCTCCGCCTTCGCTGTTCTCCTTCTGGTGCTCGGCGCCTGCGACCAACGGGAGGAAAGGCTCTACCAGGGGTACGTCGAGGGGGATTTCGTTTACGTATCCACTCCGCTTTCCGGAGAGCTGACGATGCTGGACGTCGAACGCGGCAGAAGGGTACGGGCCGGTGAACCGCTTTTCTCCCTGGAGAAGGATTTCGAACAGGCTGCAGCGTTTGAGGCTGCAGCTGAAGTGCGGCGCGCCGAGCAGATCCTGGCGGACCTGAAAAAGGGAAGCCGTCCCACGGAGCTGGCGGCCCTCCGCGCCAACCTGCAGAGCGCCGTCGAGCGGCGTTCACTCTCACGTGCCGAGTTCCTGCGGCGAGATGCGCTTTTCAAAGAGCGTCACATTTCTAAGGAGGAATTCGAGGAGGCGCGCACCGCCTGGCGGCGCGACCGGGCCGAGGTCGAAAGGATCGAAAACGAACTCGCCACCGCCCGCCTCGGCGGACGGGAAGATGCTGTGGAAGCCGCGGCAGCCGCCGCCGCAGCGGCACGGCACGGGCTGGAGCAGGCGCGATGGAGACTGAGCAGGAAGAGCCGCTCCGCGCCCTCGGATGGGCTGGTCTTCGATACCTTTTACGAGGTGGGGGAGCAGGTGCCGGAAGGCAGGCCGGTGGTGAGCCTGCTGCCGCCGGAGAACATCAAAATCCGCTTCTTCGTCCCCGAGCCGGTGGTCGGCACTCTTTCGCTCGGACGGAGGGTGCGGGTTTTCTTCGACGGGGCGAAACGCGACCACACCGCCACGATCCGCTTCATCTCCCCCGAGGCTGAGTACACCCCGCCGGTGATCTTCAGCCGACAGACTCGGGCCAAGCTGGTCTTCCTGGTCGAGGCCTACCCCGACAAGGGGGAGGCCTCCACCTTTCATCCCGGCCAGCCGGTCGACGTGCGTATCGAGGGACCCGTTGAGTGACCCGCCCCCGGCCATAATTGCAGAGGATCTGACCAAGTCATTCGGCCACAAAGTGGTGGTCAACAAGGTATCGCTCCAGGTGGGGCGGGGGGAGATCTTCGGCTTTCTGGGACCCAACGGCAGCGGCAAGACCACCTTTATCCGGATGCTTTGCGGGCTGCTGCGCCCCGACGGCGGCCGCGGCAGCTGCCTGGGCTACGACATCGTCGCCGAGTCCGATCGGATACGCCCCCACATCGGCTACATGGCTCAGCGTTTCAGCCTCTACGAGGATCTGAGCGTGCGCGAGAATCTCGAGTTCATGGCGCGCATCTATCAGGTAAAACAAAGGAGACAGGCGGTGGAGAGGATTCTCGATCGCATGGGGCTCGAGCGCTTCGCCGACCAGCTCGCCGGCACCCTCTCGGGGGGATGGAAGCAGCGCCTGGCCCTCTCCGCCTGCCTGCTGCACTCACCGCGGGTGCTGCTCCTCGACGAGCCCACAGCCGGGGTCGACCCCAAGGCCCGGCGGGACTTCTGGGACGACGTCTACTCTCTCTCCGCCGAGGGGATCACCTCCCTGATCAGCACCCACTACATGGATGAAGCCGAGCGCTGCCACCGGCTGGCCTATCTGGCTTATGGCGATCTGCTCACGGCCGGCACCGCCCACGAGGTGATCGCCCGCGAGGGTCTGACCACCTGGTCCGTTTCGGGGAAAAGGATGCACGTGCTGGCGGCGGAGCTGAAGGGGAAGGAGGGGGTGGAACAGGTCGTCCCCTTCGGCAATACCTTGCACGTGAGCGGCCACGATGCCGAAGGGCTGGAGCGAGCCATCGCGCCCTTCCGCAAGGAGGGCTACGAATGGGTGCGTACGGAGGCCAACCTGGAGGAGACCTTCATCAGCCTGATGCGCGAGAGGCGCGGGGAGGAGGAGCGATGAGCACCCGACGGTTCAGCTTCGAGCGCTTCGCCGCGGTGGTCGGCAAAGAGTTCGTGCAGATGCGCCGTGACCGGTTGACCTTGGCCATGATGATTGGAATTCCGATCATGCAGATGGTCCTCTTCGGATTCGCCATCAACTCCGATCCCAAGTACCTGCCCACGGCGGTCCTGTCCGCAGACCAGAGCGTCTTTTCCCGCACCCTGGTCGCCGCGATGCAGAACAGCGATTACTTCAGGATCGTGCGGATGCCCGAAAGCGAAGCGCAGGCCCAGGAGCTGATCGCCCGCGGGGAGGTGCAGTTCGTGGTCGACATCCCCTGGGACTTCTCCCGCCGGCTGCTGCGCGGCGAGCGTCCGGCGGTGCTGCTCACCGCCGACGCCACGGACCCTTCGGCCACCAGCAATGCGGTTTCGGCCTTCCGGATACTGGCCGAGTCGGCCCTGGCCCGCGACCTCGATGGCCCGCTCGCTCACCTGCGGCGCGAGAGGGCTTCCCTGGAGGTGATCGTGCACCCGCGCTACAATCCGGAGGGAATCACCCAGTACAACATCGTGCCGGGACTGATGGGGGTGGTGTTGACCATGACGCTGGTGATCATCACGTCGCTTGCCATCACCCGTGAGCATGAGCGCGGCACCATGGAGAACCTGCTCTCCACCCCGGTGCGGCCGCTGGAGGTGATGGTCGGAAAGATCATCCCCTTCATCCTCGTCGGCTATGTGCAGATGACGGTGATCCTGCTGGCGGCGCGCTACCTCTTCCAGGTGCCGCTCACCGGCAGTCTGCCGCTGTTGCTGCTCGCCTCCCTCCCCTTCATCGCCGCGAATCTCGGCGTCGGGATCACCTTCTCGACCCTGGCGCGCAACCAGCTGCAGGCGATGCAGATGGCGTTCTTCTTCTTTCTTCCCTCGATCCTGCTCTCGGGGTTCATGTTCCCCTTCCGCGGCATGCCCAATTGGGCTCAGCTCGCCGGGGAGGTGCTGCCCCTCACCCATTACCTGCGGATCGTGCGCGGCATTCTGCTCAAGGGAAACGGGCTGGGCGAGATCGCCCCCGAGCTCTGGCCCATAGCCCTGTTCCTGATCGCCTCTCTCTCCATCGGCCTGAAGCGCTACCGGCGCACTCTCGAGTAAATTCTTTTTACCACCCGTTCGCTTCGCTCAAGAGACACGGAGTCACAGAGAAAAGCACTAAAAATAAACACCTTCTCTGTGCCTCTGTGGTTCATGATTCAACGATTCAGTTAAAATTCGCTCCTGACCTCTTCGAAGAAATCCCGGTTCCGGTTCTTCGTCCAGTTCTTCATAAGGAGGGTGTAATTGCGCGTGGCGCGCAGCTCCAGCTCCAACTGCTTCTGGGCCAGAAGGAAAGACTGTGATCCGGCTCCGTGGAAGCGTTTGAGCGTCGGGTAGATGCGGGAGTAATTGGAAACGATTGGGAGGGTCGCTTTCTTGCGGCAGGCAGCGAGGAAGGCACGCCCCTTCTCGCTGGATCCGAGAAGGTGCAGGTAGAGGGGGCCGGCTTCGAGGAAGGCCTGCATGTCGTCCCGGCTCACGTCGTTGTAGACGTACATGAGCAGGCGCTGGATGCGGGTGCGGGTAAAGTGGCGGGACTTAACGGCGTCGACCAGTGCCTCCCAGGAGCCGCTCTCCGCAGCCGCTTCCGGAAGTCGGTTTTCGATGCCGTCCTCGACCTGATAGATTTTCTGAAGAGCCTCTCGGCCGCGGAAGATGGCTGCAAGAAGGAGGAGATGCACGCGACCGCTGTCACTGACGCGCCTCTCGTCAATGGCCCGGTGCAGGTGGGGACGGCATTTATCCGGCATGTACGGCATCGGGTCCTTCCCCGCGGCCAGCATGGCCCGTATTCCGGTGGCGCTGGCGATTTCCCCGCTCGCCTGCCGGTCGTGGTATCCGGCGCCGGTGCGGGGGATGGTCAGGGGGACGATGGGGCTGGCCGTCCGGCGCAGGGCCTTGAGGTATTCAATCCCCAGAATGTTGTTTGGGGTTTCGAGCGCAGCGGCAATCTCCTCATCTATTCCGGCCACGCTCCGGGCGCGGGCTGCGGGATAGTTCACCCCCTCACGGAGCAACCCGGCGGTGCGTCCGGCCACCTCCCCTCCCCTCTCCAGGAGCAGGTCCGCGCAGCGCTGCAGCGGCTCGAGCTCCCCCGCCTCGCTGCCGAAGCACAGGGCATCGACGGCGCCCAGGGCATTCAGCGCCTGCACGGCCCCCAAGGCGAAGTAAGGAGCGCTGTTGCAGGCCCAGGGGAAGGGAAGCTCCACCACCACGTCCACCCCCGCCGCCAGGGCCATCTCCGCCCGCACCCACTTGTCGGCCAGCGCAGGCTCGCCGCGCTGCAGAAAATGCCCGCTCATCACCGCCACCGCCACCTCGGCATCGGCGGCTTTCTTGCTCTCCCGCAGGTGGTGGAGGTGGCCGTTGTGGAAGGGGTTGTATTCGGTGATCAGGCCTACGGTTCGCATGGGCAAAGTCCAAATCCTTTCACGCGGATAAAATCTGATCAGGGCTGACAAAATCGGATCAAACATGGACCAAATGTTTTTGCCTAAAAATCCGAAGTTATCAGATTTGATCCGCGTGCAGTAAGATTTAAGTCTTTTACAGAACTACAGGCAATCTCTCCCCCACCCGGTTCTCCTCCGGTGACACCACGCTCCTGTACGCCAGGATCTCCACCCCCTGCCGGGAGACCTCGCGCAGAAGGCGGCCGTACTCGGGGTCGATAGCGTCGGCGGGGGAAAATGCGGTGGCCTCGCCACGCTGCACCAGGAAGAAGATCACCGCGCGGCACCCTTCCCGCCTGCCGCGGCAGAGCTCGCGAAGGTGTTTCTGCCCCCGGACGGTGACGGCGTCGGGGAAACAGGCGACGCCGGGCGCGTCGCAGAGGGTGACGTTTTTCACCTCGACCAGGACCCGCTCCCCTTCCCTCTCCAGCTGGAAATCGAGGCGGCTGTCGTTGTACCGGTACTCGGGAGTGACCGCGTAACCGGCCAGCTCGGGAATCCACCCTTTCCTGAGGGCCTCCTCGACCACCCGGTTGGTGCGGTGGGTGTGGGTGTCGACCCAGTGTCCGTCGACCCTGATCAGCTCCAGGGTGTATCTGAGTTTGCGGGCCGGGTTGTCGCTCTCGGAAATCAGCACCCGGTGCCCGGGGACGGCGCACTGCTTCATGCTGCCCGTATTGGGGGTGTGGGCGGTGACCAGGGCGCCGTCTTCGAGCGCCACGTCGGCGAGAAAGCGCTGGTAGCGGCGCACCAGGGTTCCTTCGATCAGGGGTGAGGGGAGCTTCACCCGGCGATCTCCGCCATCTCCCGCTCGGAGAGGCCGAGGAGGTAAAGAATGGAGTCGAGGCTCTGCTGGCTGATGTGGGTGTCGGCCTGCTCGCGCACCCGGGCCTTGGCGTTGAAGGCGATCCCCAGCCCGGCCTTGCCGAGCATCGGCAGGTCGTTGGCGCCGTCGCCGATGGCGATCACTTGATCGAGGGTGATTCCCTCCTGGCGGGCGATCTCCTCGAGCAGATGCGCCTTGCGCGCCCCGTCGACGATCGGCCCGACCAGCCCGCCTGTCACCGTGCCGTCGACGATCTCCAACTGGTTGGCATAGGCGTAGTCGAGGTCGAGATCCTCCTTGAGGCGGTCGGTGAAGAACTTGAACCCTCCGGAGATGACGGCCGTGCGGAAGCCAAGGCGCTTGAGGATGCGCACCAGGTTCCGGGCTCCGGGGGTGAGGGGAATGTTGCTGTAGACCTCCTGCAGGGCCGTGGCCTTGAGCCCCTTGAGCAGGGCGACCCGCTCGCGCAGGGAGCCGGAGAAGTCGAGTTCCCCGTTCATCGCCCGCTCGGTGATCTCCGCCACCTTCTCCCCCACCCCGGCGATGCGGGCCAGTTCGTCGATCACCTCGATCTGCACCAGGGTCGAGTCCATATCCATCACCACCAGGCGCTTGGCCCGCCGGTAGAGGCTCTCCTTCTGCACGGCGATGTCGATCCCAAGGCTGGCCCCGGCTCGCAGGAGCCTGCGGGTCATTCCCCGGACGTCGAGCGATTCGGGGGCGGTGATAAGAAGCTCGACACAGCGCAGCTGCCCCTGTGTCAGTTTGGATATCCGCTCGATGTTGACCGCGTGGTCGGCGAGGATGCGCGACACTCGGGCCAGGGCGGCGGCGCTCACCTCCCCTCCCATGATGGTGACTACGTAAGTATTTTGAGCTGTCTTGCGCCGGTACTCG
>NZ_KI421421.1:570162-619076 GCF_000472285.1 Desulfuromonas sp. TF | reverse complement strand
GCCAGGGCGGCGGCGCTCACCTCCCCTCCCATGATGGTGACTACGTAAGTATTTTGAGCTGTCTTGCGCCGGTACTCGGACTCGTCCAGCACCTGGAAATCGAGGTCGAGTCCGAGTTCCTTGGCCAGGAAGAGAAGATCCTTGATCAGGGGCTTGCGGTCGCTCTCCCCGGTGGGGAAATCGATGAGCACCGAAAGGGAAAGCAGTGTGTGGGTTACGGTCTGCTCGATGTCGCGGATGCGCGCGCCGGCGGCGGCTATCTCCGCAGTGACCGCGGCGATAATGCCTGGAGCGTCCTGACCGGTCATGGTGATGAGAACCATTCGGGTGTCCATGGGGTTACCTCGCAAAAACAGGGGCTTCAACGCAGAGGCGCTGAGGAGCAGAGAGAATCTGAGAATTATCGGCCTCAAAAGCAGGGCATTTTACCCCTAAACCCCTTCCCCTGCAAGTCCGCGCAAGACTCCAGATCGATGACAGGATTGCGGTGTGGCGTGAGCATATAGCTTTTCCGCTGCCTTGCAAGCCGACGACATCATAGCTCAAGCATGTGGTTTGCCCGACAAGTTATCCCAGATTGTTGGGGAGCGAAGAAAACATGGCAATGCACGTTCTCAAAAACCCTGATTTTCCAGACAGGATCTATGCGGTAATCTTCAGATGGGTTCCTATGAAAGAGCCGCCGTGGCAGAATGCCTAACAGGGCTGCTCTATTTTTGGAACGGGAGAGTGGACAGGGATTAAGTATGGCGTCAGCAGAATTCCGGCCCGCTGAACCGACCTTGTTCAGATAAAGTGAACTTCTTCGGTGGCGCCAGTAACAACAAAAATGCGCTCGTTGTTGCTGTCCGGGTCACAGGGGAAAATGAGGAAACCGGGTCGATTGGGGGCGTAGCCCTGGGTGTAGCCGTACTGGACTTCCCCGTCCTTGAAATGAACTCTGATTTTCCTGCCGAAACCGGCACGTTCCACGTCATCTTTCTCGGTGTACCCGGGTTTGCCGTCAAGACTTTTCACAAAATAAACCGCTTTGAGGTCCTGCATGTTGATTTGCCTCATTTCTGCACTGTCTCGCTCCTGAAGGTGAAAGAGATTCTTGTTTGGGAAAAAGTTCCCGGTTTCTCCCTTCAAAAGCATTCCGTCGGAATAGTGGACGACCACCAAATTCATCATTTGAGTGAGACCTCCCTTCGTTTCCCCTTTGGCATCCTCAGCCCGCTTACGAGCCGCAGCCAACTTCTTTTCCCTGCCATCGTCACCATGGACCGAAATACATGCGGCAATCAAAACTGCCGGAACCACTCCCAGGTACACTCTATGTCAAGAGAGCCGAATCCCTCTAGTAGAGCTGACTCAAAAAGTAAAGGATGCCGAGATGAGAGACCTGCCATTTTCATGCCGAATGTAAATTCCATTATCGCGAAAACCCTCCATCGCGCTGTCGTGCCCAAGAATTCATTTTATGCTGCAAGAGATGATGGATTCCTGCCAGGCCTTGTTGGGCACTTCTGGCACCATCTCATTTCCAAGAATGTCTTAGGTTCTGCGTCATAAGGCTGCAACGGGCTTCCCGCAAGAGCCTCTCCGGCTCACTCATTCGGCATCAAAGAAACCCAGGGGCTGCTCGACTTCTGCGGCGAGCACGCCATCACCACCAGACTCTTACGGTGTCGGCGGGCCAGACGCTCGACTTCATCGTGTGGGGAAACAACACTGCAAACAAGACTACCGAGGTATCTGCCACACTAACTCCCGTTCCCGAACCCTCCGCCTTGCTTCTTCTCGGTTCCGGACTTGCAGGTCTTGTGTGGTTTAGAAAGAAAAAGGCTTCTTAGACTTATCAATTTTCGCGCGATCAAGGGGGCAAAGTGGCATTAAGTTCTGCTGAAGGAAGAGGTGACTTCTGAGGGTGTCGGTGGGAGCAATGAATTCAAACCTGACAGCGACGGGTTGGCGCGGACCGGTTTTTTATCAGGGTGTCCAGTTCGTCTGATCGTAATGGTTTTGTCAAAAATCCATCCATTCCCACCTGAAGGCATTCCTCTTTATCTTCGGGGCGAACATGAGCAGTCAAAGCGAAAATGCAGGTTTTTTCTTCTTGGTGATCCTCCAGTTCCCGAATCTGGCGGGTCGCTTCAAGACCGTCCATTATCGGCATCTGAAGATCCATGAGGATCAGGTCCTGATTGCTGGGTCGTCCTCCGCCACCAGAACCCGGATGGGACTGAATTCTCCTTCAATTTTACCAGGGGGCCTAGCTTCTTCCCCTTTTTGCACCGTTTTAAGCGGAAGAGAAAAAGAGAAGGTGCTCCCTAGGCCGAATTCACTTTCCGCCCAGATTTTACCACCCATAAGCTCCACAAGTTCTTTACTGATGGCCAGTCCCAACCCGGTCCCGCTATAGCGGCGTGTGATGGAACCGTCAGCCTGGGTGAAGGGTTCGAAGAGCTTATTCAAATTCGCTGGGACGATGCCGATCCCTGTATCGGCAATAGTAAAGACAATGTCCTTTCCATGTTTTTCAACTGAAACCGTTATCTTCCCCCTCTCAGTAAACTTCACGGCATTTCCCACCAAATTGAGCAGCACTTGTCCGAGTCGATGAGGATCGCCAATGATCCGATCAGGAAGCGCGGAACTGATCGTCGAGTCGATTTCTATTCCTTTCTTCCGCACCGCAGTGCTGAACATCTCCACAGAATTGTTTATGCAGTTTCGGAGGGAAAAAGGTTGCTCTTCTATTTTTAGCCGACAGTTCTCGAGGATCGAGAAATCGAGCAAGTCACTAATGATTCGCAATAATCGATGGGCGGATTCATCGGCAATCTCCAAAAGTCTCTGACGGTCTGAAGATTCAACCTCGGTTTGCATCATTTCCAGCGAACTCATAATCCCTGTTAAGGGGGTGCGAAGTTCGTGGCTCATGTTAGCCAAAAACTGGCTTTTTATGCGGTTAGCCTCTTCGGCGGCTCTGATGGCGGATAAGAGATCGAATTCCAACTGTTTTCGATCAGTAATGTCCTGGACTGTACCGAAGCCTCCGAGAAGATTTCCCTCCCCGTCGAATTCCAGCTCTGCTTTTTCCCGGACCCATTTAATCGAGCCATCCACTATGATTCGATGGTCGATATCGTAGGGTTTCCCTTTGAGGGCGGCTTTCCATTGGTTATCCACGGAAGACCGGTCTTCTGGATGCACAAAGCCAATAAAATCCTCATATGTAAGAGAAGTGCCCACATCTACCTTGAAGATCCTATAGGCCTCGTCAGACCAAAACAGCTCGTTGCGCATGACATTCAGGCGCCAACTCCCGGTATGCGCAACCGCTTGGGCCTGATCAAGATCTATCTGTTTCAAGCGCAAAGATTCAGTGATCTCCCGAAGCTTTTTATCCTCTTTTCGCAGAATCGAGACATAATGGTTAATCAGCAAATAAAGCATTCCAGCTGATGCAGCAACAAAGAGCCAGCCCTTGGCTGTTTGCATGCGGGTCAGCCATGCGGGATTGTGTACCATCCACAACAAAAACTGATCGGAGAACAGAATCCATGCCCCGGCTACTGCCATATATATTGCGGCCACTTTGATAGCGACCTGTTTCGTGTTGAGGTATGCCATCTTTTTAATATACCAATGCTGTGAGCGGTTGCCATAAAGCGGAATTTTAATACTATACCACTTTTGTCCGCTTTCTGAAGATAGAAACCGGAGCAGGCAGCATACTCGCTGGCACCGGCACTCCCAGGCAGCGACTTCCAGGGGATGGCAAAGGATGACAGTCCTTATGTCCAACGATCCATTCTTTGCTGGTGCATATGTGGGCGAAAAATGTCGACCTCATTGTCATGGACCAAGGGATCGATACCACGACCATGTACGGCCGCCTGCAGTTCAACATTCTCGCCGCCATCGATGAGTTAGTTTGAGCGGGAATTGATCAAGGAGCGCTCCATGGAGGGGCGCCTGAAAGCCATTACTCGCGGGGTGGAATTCGGAGCCAAGCCGAAATTGACCAAAAATGGCCTGGACAGTTTCGGATGGCAACGCCAGGTATGCCACCGGGCTTTTCTCCCTAAGATGGGTCCTCAATTCGGGAAAAACGGCGATGAAGGTTGGGGTACGGTGGATTTTTTTGTATTTGCCGGCCATCACCTCTTCTTCTTGGCCGGGAGATGACCGCTTCTGACCATTTCCTCCCCGATCTTTTTATCCTCCTCGATCATTTCGAGCAGATCATCGATCGGCGCGGAAAGACCTGCCCTGATCTCTCGCATCGCCTGTATGGTCATGAGATCGGCTTTTTGTTCGAGGATTTCCTCGTCGATGAGCCGTTGTGCACCGGCCTTGAAAAAGCCTTGCGGCGTCATGCCGTGGACGCGGCAGTATTCGTTGACATTATGCATATCCGTCTCATCGAGGGTGATGTTGACCTGATTGCGCTTTGACATGGCCATCCTCTCTCTAGTTTTGATAGCAATCCTAAAAACACTGCCGGAGTTGCGCAAGTTTAATCGGCAGGATGATCAGCAGACGCTGTTTCTCATCGCAAGGACTATAAAAGGCGGGAAGGGCGTAGCCAGGGTTTCGGCCTTCTACGCGTTTGGCCCTTTCTCCGAGTCCGAAATGTCTCGGCACTTCAGGACCGGTCATATCTGTTCCGGAGGGACTCCCATTTGGAACAGCCAGGATCTGTTCCACTGCCGGGGACTCAGGTGGCTGATTTGGAGAGCGGATTTCATGGTTTTGGGAGCAACGCTGGTGGCACTTGGGACTCGCAGGGGATCTTAACCTGGCACAGGCCGCAGGGTGTGGCGCCGGTGCCGTAGGTCTTGGTAGCGTATGGTGTGGTTGTCTCGCGGATATAGGTGAAACAGGCCTGTTTGTCGTGCCCCTCGCTGGTGGTGATGGCGTCGGCCGGGCAGCGTTTGGCGCAAGCACCGCAAGTCCCCTTGGCATACCAGAGGCACCACGCGTGATGGTCATCGCCGTAAGCTCGCTCTCTAACCGGCAAATCGATGCGCGACACGACCGAGCCGAAGCGAACCGCCTTGCCCCAACGGGTGATCATTCCATCCGAGAGACCGAAGGTGCCGTGTCCGGCGACGAAGGCGGCATGTCGCTCCGACCAGTTGGAGGCTAGACCGAAGCGCTCCGAATGCTGATATCCGAAGCCGGGCAACCGCTCGGGCGCTACCGAGGGATATCCTGCCCTGGTGAGAGTCTCTGCCAGGTGCAGGCGCAGGTCGCAGTTGAACTCTTCGCCATGGAACCGCGAGCGCGCCCAGCGTTCGGCTGGCATTCTATCCTCCAGGCGCTGGTCGGCACGCGTTTTAGGAGTCTGGGGCAACACATAGCTGATGACTCGCAGCTCGCAGGCAGGCACCGGGGAGTCGGGAAATGCAAGGGCATAGGCCTCTTCAGGCGTCCAGAGGAAGGGGCCGATCATCTCTTTGTTGCGGAGAAACAGGGGATCATCGCCCCGCGCTATCGCTACATGCGGCTCTGCCCAAGCCTTCTCTCCGGTTTCGAGATGCAGGCTGTTGCTTGGAGCGGATTCCCAGAATTCGTTGACAATCCTTTCAACCTCACAGATGGTGCCCATCACCCACTTCCCTCCCGAACTCTGTACAATCCCGTTAGAAGTCAAAGTCTCATCCTGGCGCCAGGGTGTCTTGTTGGCAAAGATTTTCAATCTTCCAGTCTATCCCGCCAAAGTCGATGAGCAGCGCGGTGGGGATGAAGGTGTCGAGCTCGTTGACGGGAGCGCCGAGGAGGCGGGCGGCGAAGGTGCGGAAGAGTAGGATTTCCTCCTCGAAGGACCGGCGGAACTCCCAGCGCAGCTCCGGCATGGCCAGAGGGTCGACGCCGGGGAAGTTCTTCGTGCACCATTCGTCGGAGAAGCTCTCTCCCGAGAGGTCGATGTTCGGCAGGCCGTGGAGGCGGCAGGTCATCGGCCGCCAGGGATAGACCAGGCAGGCGCCGTCGGCGCCGAGGAGGGGACAGGGGGTCTCGTCGTCCTCGGGCATCTCGGTCCATTCTTCATCGGGCATGGCGTTGAGAAGGTAGGGGGCGGCAAAGCCCGGCCATCGGCCCCTGAGTTCGTCCAGACGGTGCCGGGACTTTTCAAGGGAAGCTTTCCGGACCTTTTCCGGAAGGGTCCCGAGCCCTTGCTGCAGAAGGAGGGCGTCGAGGAGGGTGATGTCGAACAGCCCGCGGCAGCAGGCGCTGCAGCCACGGGCGCAGGCGATCTGCCCGGGGGCTGCTGCCGCCAGAGAGCGGTCGAACCAGCCGTCGATGCGGGCGAGGAGATTCTTATACTCTACGAGGAGATCGTCCATGGAGAGCATGCTACCCTTTTATCCCTTCCAGAGGCAAGTCAGACGTGATTGCGCAGCTGCAGCTCCAGCGGATGGGGATTCAGGTAGTGCTGCCGCTTGAGGTAGGGCTCGTCGTACTTGCGCACGTAGTGGTTCACCAGGGTGACGGGGACGAGGAGGGGCGCATGCTCCCGCTGGTAATTTCCGATCACCTCCAGCAGCTCCTGCTTCTCGTCCGGACTCAGGTCTTTCTTGAAGTATCCCATGGCGTGCATCAGGACGTTGGCGTTCTTGCTGACCGTGGCCTTGAGCCGCATCGCCTCCATCAGCAGCCGCTGGTATTCCTCAAAGAGTTCTGAGAGGGGCCGTTTTCCGGCCTCCGCCACCAGCTTTCCCATCCGGCGATAGTGTTCGACGCTGTGCGCCATAAGGAGCAGCTTGTGCCGGGTGTGGAAGTCGACCAGGCGGCCCGCATCCAACCCGTCTTTCCGGCAATCGCGCCAGCGCCTGAAAGTGAAGACGGCCTCGATGAAATTTTCGCGCAGCCGGGGATCGTGCAGCCTGCCCTCCTCCTCCACCGGCAGCAGGGGAAAGTGCTCCATGAAGACGCGGGCGAAGATCCCCACCCCTTCCTTCTTCGGCACCCCGTTCCTGTCGTAGAGCTTGACCCGCTCCATGCCGCTGCTCGGCGACTTCGCCTTGAAGATGAACCCGCAGAGCCCCTCCCCCTCCAGGTCCCGCACCCGCCGCCGCGCCCAGTCGGTCATCCTGGCCGTGATGTCCCCGCCGCTTCGGGAAAAGACCAGGCGCGCCTCCCCTGCCTCCCCCCTCACCAGACGCAGGGCTTCCCGGGGAGTGGGAAGGCCGACCTCCACCTCGGGACAGACCGGCACGTAGTCGACGTACTCGCCCAGGGTATACGCCAGAAAGCGGTCGAGCTTGTGCCCGCCGTCGAAGCGGACCTTTTCCCCGAGCAGACAGGCGCTGATTCCGATCCTTATTTTGTCTTCCATACGTTCTCCATTGTCATGATCCCACAATCTGGGATAATAATAATTAAAAAATGGAGACTTTCATGCCCGACGTGCAACTTTCCGAAATCAGCAGACCGGTCCTGGTCGCCGGCGCCACAGGATATATCGGCGGTCGCCTGGTCCCCCGCCTATTGGAAGCCGGGCACCGTGTGCGGGCGGTGGTGCGTACTCCGGCCAAGCTCGACGACCGCCCCTGGTCGCATCACCCGGCCCTGGAGGTGGTCCGGGGCGATCTCCTCGACCGCGAATCGATGATGGAGGCGGCCCGGGGCTGCCGGGCGGCCTATTACCTGGTGCATTCGATGCAGAGCCAGGTCTCCGATTTTGCCGACACGGACCGCCGGGCCGCCCGAAACATGGCCGACGCCGCGGCCGCCGGAGGCGTTGAGCGGATCATCTACCTGAGCGGCCTCGGCGAGGAGGACAATGGGTTGAGCCGCCATCTGCGCTCTCGAACCGAAGTGGCTCGGATCCTGGGCGAGGGCCCGGTTCCCGTCACCGTCTTCCGCGCCGCCATGATCATCGGATCGGGAAGCGCCTCTTTCGAGATCCTGCGCTACCTGATGGACCGCCTGCCGGTCATGATCACTCCGCGCTGGGTCTCCACCCTCTGCCAGCCCATCGGCGTTAGAAACGTGCTGCACTACCTGATTGCCTGTCTCGACGTCCCCGAGACGATCGGACAGACCTTCGACATAGGGCAGGAAGAAGTGATCACCTATCGGCGCCTGATGGAGATCTACGCCGAGGAGGCCGGCCTCCCCCGCCGCCTGATCATACCCGTCCCCTTTCTGACTCCCCGGCTGAGCTCCTACTGGATTCACCTGGTGACCCCGTTGCCGGCGGCCCTCGCCCGCCCCCTGGCCGAAGGGCTGAGCAACCCGGTGGTCTGCCGCGACTTTCGCATCCGCGAGCTCATCCCCCAGCAGCTCCTCGACTGCCGCGAGGCCATACGCCGGGCCATGGACCGCATGCGCCAGCAGCAGGTGGAAACCTCCTGGACCGATTCGGGACTGGTGCCGCAGGCTGAATGGAGCATCTCCGGCGACCCGGGGTGGGCGGGCGGCACCATCTACGACGACTCGCGGCGGGTGGTCCTGAGAGCGTCGCCGGAGGAGATCTGGCCGGCCGTGGCAGGGATCGGCGGCAGCACCGGCTGGTACTACGCTGACTGGCTCTGGGTCCTGCGGGGCAAGATCGACCGGGTGGCGGGGGGAGTGGGCCTGCGCCGGGGACGGCGAAGCAAACTGGAGATCCGTCCCGGCGACGCTCTCGACTTCTGGCGGGTGGTGCAGGTCCAACGGCCAACGCGCCTGCTTCTGGCCGCCGAGATGAAGCTGCCCGGCCAGGCGGTCCTCGCCTTCCATCTGAACCGGACCGATCAGGGGACGGAGCTTCTTCAGATCGCCCGCTTCATGCCCCGCGGCCTCTTCGGCATCCTCTACTGGTATGCCGTCTACCCTTTTCACAACTATGTCTTCAACGGAATGCTGCGGGGAATCGCGGCGTCGGTCGGAGCAACGGTCGTCACAGGCCCCGAACGCCTGCGACCCGCAGATTAGCCTTTCTGGTTATTAACCGCCGTTACCCGTCGCCCTTCCGCCCTCTCACCCTTCCCACTCCTCGGGAGAGAAAATCGCCTCGATCGCCTTCTTCCCCGGGGGCACCATGGGAAAGCTGTAGCAGTCGGGGTGGATATCCACATCGACCACCACGGGTCCGGGCGTCGCTACCGCCTTGGCCAGGGTCGGGACCAGGTCCTCCTTGCGGGTGACCTTGAAGGCCGCGACGCCGAAGCCCCGGGCCACCATGCAGAAGTCGACTCCCCGGCCGAGGCAGGTGGCGGCGAAGCGCTCCTTGAGGAAGACCTTCTGGAACTGGCGCACCATGCCGAGCTTGCCGTTGTTGAGGATGATGGTCTTGACCGGAATCATGTAGTGGGAGCAGGTGGCCAGCTCCTGCACGTTCATCTGGAAGGCGCCGTCGCCGTTGATGGCGAAGACGGGACGGCCGGGATTTCCGATGGCCGCCCCGAGAGCCGCCGGCAGGGCAAACCCCATGGTGCCGAGTCCGCCGCTGGTGATGTACTGGCGCGGAGCCGGGAAACCGAAATAGTTGGCCGTCCACATCTGCGACAGACCGACGTCGGAGGCGACCACCGGGGTCTCGCCGGCCACGGCGGAGATGGCCTCGATGATCTCGTGGGGGACCGGCGTATCGCTCTGCGGACGGGGAAGCGGCGCCTCCTGTTTCCATGCGCGGATCTCGCCCATCCATCCTTCGTGCCTTTTTTCCTCGATCATTTCCACCAGTCCCTCCAGAGCCTGCCGGGCGTCGGCGACGATGGGGACTTCCACCTGAACATTCTTGCGGATGCTCGACGGGTCGATGTCGATGTGGATGATGCGGGCGTTGGGGGCGAAGGAGTCGAGCCGGCCCGTCACCCGGTCGTCGAAGCGGGCGCCGACCGCAATGAGACAGTCGCATTCATCGACGGCCTTGTTGGCGTACCAGGCTCCGTACATCCCGAGCATGCCGATGGACAGTGGGGATGAGGTATCCATGGCCCCGATGGCCATCAGGGTGTGGGTCACCGGAATCCCTCCCTTCTCCGCCAGGTTTCGCAGGTCGGAAACCGCCTCGGCCATGATGACGCCCCCTCCGGCGTAGATCAGCGGGCGCCTGGCCGCGTTGATGACCTCCGCCGCTCTCACGAGCTGTCTTTTGTTCAGCATGGGAGCCTCCTGGTAACCCCGTCGGCCGACCCGATCGGGAATCTTACCGTCCGCCATTGCCGCGAGCACGTCACTGGGCAGGTCGACCAGCACCGGCCCAGGGCGGCGGGTGCTGGCGACGTGGAATGCCTCGCGGATGATGCGGGCCAGGTCCTTGACGTCGGTCACCAGGTAGCTGTGCTTGGTGATTGGACGGGTAATCCCCACCATGTCCGCCTCCTGGAAAGCGTCGTTGCCGATGTCGGCCGTGGTCACCTGGCAGGTCAGGGCCACCATCGGGACCGAGTCCATGTAGGCGGTGGCTATGCCGGTCACCAGGTTCGTCGCCCCAGGGCCGGAGGTGGTCAGGCAGACGCCGACCTTCCCCGTGCTGCGGGCGTAGCCGTCGGCGGCATGGGCCGCCCCCTGCTCGTGCCGCACCAGGATGTGTCGGAAATCGGGGTTACCGTGCAGGGCGTCGTGCACCAGCAGGGTTCGGGCGCCGGGATATCCGAAAATGGTATCCACCCCTTCGCGCTTGAGGCATTCCAGCAGGATTTGAGCTCCGGTTTTCATCATTGAAATCCTCCTCTTTCGGGTTGTAAAAGCAAAGGCCGCGAGGATCAGATCCCGCGGCCCTTTTTTACGATTAAAAAAAGGAGCGCGGGATTTTGCCCGCGCTCCTTGTCGTGTTTGGTCAGACGTCGGTAGCGGCGAGCCGTCAGGTTACGACGACTACGACTACCGGAAGAAGACTGATCTTTATTGTTTGATGAAACATCGCTTTATCTCTCCTGTGTGGTCTTCATAGTAAAACAACAGAAAAAAAGCTGTCAAGATTTTATTGCCGCAGGTGCCGCAAGTCATCCGTGAATCCTGGATTCCTTCTCGGCCGTAAAAACTTCGCTACTTGGCACATTTGGACGTTTGTCAGGATTGACAATGCATTTCTTGACGTTAGTATTTCTTAGCGTCCGTGAATAATGAAATAAATGGAGGGTGAGCAACTGATGCACTCGGCTTTGCCGAATTCGTATGAATGGGGGATATTTCATGTCGGATGGTGAATCCAGTTGTAAACAAGCCTACATTCCAGCCACTTTTCATGGCACTTCGGCAGGGGAAAAGATCTTCGATCAGATCGAATTTTCCACCCAGACCGCCCGCCGACTCGTGGATAGCATCATCGACACCGTACGCACCCCCATGCTGATATTGGATAAAAAGCTGCGGATCGTCTCGGCCAACAGATCCTTTTACAAGTTCTATTATGCCAAGGCCTCGGAGACGGAAGACCAATTGCTCGACGATCAGGGGAGGCGCCAATGGAATCTCCCGGGACTGCAGGAGATGCTTGAAAATATGCTGTCTAAAAAACAAGAGATCCGGGATTTCGAGCTTCTTTATGAGTTTCCGCTCCTGGGCCAGCGAAGCCTTCTGTTGAATGCCCGGGAGATCACGGTATGCGACGGATCGGAGGAAATCCTTCTCTCCTTCGAGGACGTTACCGACCGCATCCAAGTGGAGACATTTCGCCGGGCCAAGGAAGAGGCAGAACAGGCGACGCAGAACCCGTCAGGGGAAAAGCTTGATAAACAGGAACAGGCTCTTCGTATTCTCCTGCTCGAGGACGAGCCGGATATCCGCGAACTGATCAGCATTATGCTCGAAAACAAAGGGTGGGAGGTCGTCACGGCGACTTCCGGGGAAGAGGGGCTGGCCGCCTGGGAATCGGAACGGTTCGATCTCATCCTCATGGACCTGCGGATGCCGCTGATGGACGGATTCGAGGCGACCCGGCGCATCAGGGAAAAGGAAGAAGGCGGATCCCGGCATGTCCCGATCATTGCACTGACCGCCCATGCCATGAAGAATGAACCGGAAAAGTGTCTACAGACAGGAATGGACGCCTTTCTGGCCAAACCCTTCAAGTGTGAGGAATTCCTGGCCCTGGTTGAACGATTCCTCGGCAGAGAGCCCGTTTAAAAGCAGCGGTTTCAAACTCAACAGGAGCACTTCTCATGACCTATCAGATGATTCACACCTGCATCCGGGTGCTGGACCTGGAAACGTCGGAAACGTTCTATCAGAAGGCCTTCGGCTTCGAGATCGCGCGGCGCCGGGACTTTCCCGAGCACAAGTTCACCCTCAGCTACCTGCGCGCTCCGGGAGGAGACTTCGAGCTGGAACTGACCCACAACCATGACCGGAGCGAACCCTACACGATGGGGGACGGCTATTCACACTTGGCGGTCGGGGTTGAAGACCTGGAGGCCTCGCACCGGAAACACCAGGAGCTGGGCCTCGAACCCAAGCCGCTCAAGGGACTCCCTGGCGCACCGGCGCAATTCTATTTCATTGCCGACCCCGACGGCTATCTTGTCGAGGTGGTAAGAAAATAAACTTGTCTTTTCCGCAGAAGGGTGTATCATTCGCAGTTCAGCGTTAACGACAGGCGTTACCATTCAATTTTTCACCGGTGCCGGCATATCCGGCTACCGACGCCGCTTCATCGATCCCTGACCCTTCTGCAATTCAGTTCCCTTCTGAAACAGGCAGCACTCCAGGTTGGCGACGATGCGTTCATGCCAGACCTGTTGCGCCATGCCGTCCTTCCTTTCAGGTACAGCCGTTTGTCCCTGCGGTCGCGCACGCCCACTTCACCGTTCGTTTCGTTTCAAAGCGCCCGACCCCGGTCGATCCGCGCCTGCGGCGTTACGAGAAGGATTGATTCATGTCTTTGTCTTTTACCGAACTCGAACTTGCAGCTCCCATTCTCCAGGCTATCACCGCCTGCGGCTACACCGAGCCGACGCCCATTCAGGCCCAGGCCATTCCCCTGGCTCTGGCCGGAAAAGACCTGGTCGCCAGCGCCCGCACCGGCACCGGGAAAACCGCCGCCTTCATGCTGCCGGCCCTGCAGCTCCTGTCCGTCTTCAAGAAAGGCGGCCGCGGCGCCCCTCGGGTCCTGGTTCTGACCCCGACGCGCGAACTGGCCAGCCAGGTCACCGATGCCACCCGCAATTACGGCAAGTTCCTGCGCCTCAAAAGCGCCGTGATCCTCGGCGGCACTCCTTACAGGGAACAGTTCCGCTCCCTGGCCCAGCCTCTCGACCTCGTGGTCGCCACTCCGGGCCGACTGGTCGACCATCTGCAGCGCGGCAGCATCGATCTGTCGAGGGTGGAAATTCTGGTCCTGGACGAAGCGGATCGCATGCTCGACATGGGTTTTCAGGATGATATGGAAAAGATCACCGCCGCGACCCCGGCCGAGCGCCAGACTCTGATGTTCACCGCCACCATGGACCGGACCATGGCCGCGCTTGCCTCGCGACTGCTCAAGGAGCCGGTGCGCCTCGACCTTTCAGAGCCCCAACCGACCGACACCAAGATCGAGCAGCGTCTGCATCTGGCGGACGACATGGCGCACAAGCAGCGCATCCTCGAGCATGTGATCACCGACAGCACCCTGAACCAGGCCATTATCTTCTCCGCCACCAAGCGCGATGCCGACCGCCTGGCGCGGGAACTGACCGCTGGAGGGCACCGGGCCGCGGCCCTGCACGGCGACATGAACCAGGTCGCCCGCAACCGCACGGTGCGCGACCTGCGCCAGGGTAAAATCCGGCTGCTGGTGGCTACCGACGTCGCCGCCCGGGGGATCGACGTCAGCGGCATCAGCCACGTCATCAATTTCGACCTTCCTCTCTTCGCCGAGGACTACGTCCACCGCATCGGCCGCACCGGCCGGGCCGGCGCCAACGGGACGGCTATTTCCCTGGCCTCGCGCGGAGATATCGGCGCCCTGCAGCGGATTCAGCGCTACCTCGGGCGCGACCTCGCTCAGCATGTGATCCCCGGCCTCGAGCCGAAACGTCCTCTCATGACCAAACCGGCGAAGAAAGCCGGAAGGCCCTCTCCTGGGCGCAGCGGCAAAAGCGCCGGTCCGGGAGAATGGAAACGCGGCACGAAAGGCCGCCCCTCGGAGAAGAGAGCGCCGGCGGGGAAGACCAGGAGGGAACCGATCATCGAGTACCGGAGCCGGTAACGTTTCAGACTACAGCTATAAGTCAAAGGCCCACCCCTGTTTCAGGGTGGGCCTTTCTGTTTTTACTCCCAGGCGTTTTTTTTCGGGAATTTTCCCGGTGCCTTTACTGGACGACGACAGTGAAATTCCAGGGGTGATTGATGAGATTACCGTTCGGGTCCTTTATGCCGCTGATGGTGGCGGTATAGGGGCCGGGAGCCAGAGGAGCGGCCGGGGTGAAGGTGGCGGATGTATCGGCGGCGCTGTAGGCGACCTCTCCCGCAACCGCACCGCCCGCGTTCGCAAGCAGGAAGGTGGCTGCATTGACCGAGGAGGCGACCACGGCTTCGCTGAAGGTGGCCTTCAAGACGGTGTCGGGAAGGACATTTTCGGCGAGATTCGCCGGCTCCGTTGTGAGCACCGTCGGCGTTGGATCGGCAACAACCACCCGAGTCCAGGCCGATGCGGTCGTTTTCTCTGCCTGCGCAGCGGTTACGGTAATAATATTGTCTCGTTCCTCCAGATCGTCAATGGTGACCTGCCAGGAGGTTGTCGTTGGGTATGCAACAGTCCCCACGGTCGCCTGAGGCTCCACCGAAACGGCGACCTCCCCGCCCTCACCCACTGTTCCCGTCAAAACCAGGCTGTGCTCCTCGATGGGGATAACAGGTTTGTCGATGGCCAGGGAAACCGCATTTTCATCGCTGACAATGGTGAAGGAGATTGTCTGGGTGTCGGTCTCGGTGTCCTGAGCGGTGATCTTTACCGCATTGTTGCCCGGGACAAGACCCACGAGGAACAGACTGAAGGCATCGTTTTCTGGTACCGGCGATGGCACCGGGTCCCCGTTGAGGGTGACCGAGGTGATGCTCGCGCCGGGAGCCAGGCGGCCGTGAACCGTCGAGGTGGGCTGCGCGGTGGTTGTGTCGGCCTGGTCGATCTTGATAACTTCGTAGAGCAGCAGGAACTGCAGCGAGCTGGTGTTGCCCTGGCTGTCGTCGGCGCTGACGGTAACCAGGTTGTTCCCCACCGCCAGATCGCTGATCGTGCAGCTCCATGTCCCATCCTCGATATTGATCTCCCCAACCTTTGCGCTGCTGCTGACGAAAACATCGAGCCCGGCGCCGGCCTCGATCGTACCGGAGAGGGTTTTCTCCTTGTCGAACGTCGAGGGGTCGATCGCATCCATGGTGAGCGCCGGCGTCGTAAGATCCTCGTCGGTCTCGCTGCCGCAGGCGCCCAGAAGGGCCAGTCCCATCAAGACGAGGAGAAATTTTTTGTATCCCGAAAACCAGACTGCCATCTTCATCTGTTGCGTCTCCTGAGCGAAAAGCCATCATCCCGTATCCGGGTGCCGTGAACTTGTGTGCCGTCAAGGGCGGTATGGTATCAGTGACGGCCCGGCCCCGCAAGAATATTGTTCCAGGCGGAGTCCGGAATCGACCTTCCCTCCTCTGTGCGTTTTCCCCTGAGAGCCCGGAAATATGCAAGAAATATGGAAATGCAAAAGGGGTGGATGGTTCCTGTGGAATTCCTGACCGCATTCGTGCTAGTAAGATGAATAGCATCTCAAGCGGGGTCCCGGATCAAATCGAATGGCGACAAGAAGGACCGACATGAAGGGCAAGATTCTGATACTGGCCGCAGCCTCGGTGCTGATGGCGGCCTGCGCACCGGCGCTCCCCGATCGTCCCGCGCCGGTCGACGCTTCAATGCCCTTTTCAATCTCCGGCGCAGCGCCGCTGCCGGAGCGCTGGTGGCAGGCCTTCGCCGACGACACCCTCGCCGGGCTCATCGACCGGGCGCTGGAAGGCAATCTGAGCCTGCAGAGCGCCTGGGACCGGCTGGAGCAGGCGCGGGCCGCTGCCCGCCGGGCCGGAGCCGATCTTTATCCCTCTCTGGACGCCGAAGCCCGCGTGGCCGAGACCCGCGGCCGGGAAGACGGGCTGACCGGCACGCGGGAGAACTACAGTCTGGGTGTCGCGGCCGGCTACGAAGCGGACCTGTGGGGGCGCATCCGCTCCAGCCGCGACGCCGCCGACCTCGACGCCCGCGCCAGCGCCGAAGACCTCCAGACGGCAGCCCTTACGCTGTCGTCCCAGGTGGCCGCGACCTGGTACCAGCTGATCGAACAGTACGGCCAGATCCGCCTGCTGCAGGAACAGCTCGACATCAACGACAAGGTTCTGGAGCTGATCACCCTCCGGTTCCGTACCGGCCGGGCCGGCATTGCCGACGTCCTTCAGCAGCGGCAGCTCGTCGAATCGAACCGCGGTGAAATCGCCCTGGTCGAAGGCCGTGCCGAAGTGCTGGAGCATCAGTTGGCGATTCTCCTGGGCGCGCCGCCCCTGCGAAAGGTGGCGCCGGCCGAAGTGGAATTCGGAAAGTTCCCTCCCCTGCCTGAAACGGGTCTGCCGGCGGAACTGGTCCGCAGCCGTCCCGACGTCCGCGGCGCCTGGTACTCCCTGCAGGCCGCCGACCACCGGGTGGCCGCGGCGATCGCCGACCGCTTTCCCCGGCTGAGCCTGGCCGCCGGCCTGGACACCTCGGGGGGAGAGGTGCGGGACCTCTTCGATAACTGGCTGGCCTCGCTGGCGGCCAATCTGGTCGGCCCCATCGTCGACGGCGGCCGGCGCCGGGCGGAGGTCGAGCGGACCCGAGCCGTGGCCGCCGAAGCGCTGCACACTTACGGCCAGACCGTGCTCGATTCCCTCGGCGAAGTCGAAGACGCCCTCTCCCGGGAGCAGTGGCAGAAGGTTTACATCGCCAGCCTCGATCAGCAGCTGGAGTTGGCCAAGCGGGCCATCGAAAGGGTGCGCGACCGCTACCTGAACGGCGCCGTCGATTACCAGCGGGTGCTGGACGCCCTCCTCTCCTACCAGCGCCTCCAGCGCACCCGCCTCACCGCCCTGCGCGAGCTCTTCGAGTTCCGTATCGATCTCTACCGGGCCCTCGGCGGCGGATGGGAGATGAAGCGGTCGAATGCCGAAGTTGCAGCGGGGTAGGACATTCCCGTAGAGATTTGTTCCCTCTCCCTGAGGGAGAGGGCCAGGGTGAGGGGGAACCGCACCCAAAAAGCAGCCCTCACCCGCCCTTCGGGCACCCTCTCCCACAGAGAGAGGGGAACCTCGTTTCATTTTCCGTGTGATAAGAAGTTGCACAAGGTGAATAAACATGTCGCAGCAACCTGATTCCGACAAACGAACCGCAGACCGCCGGACCCGACGCCGCCCCGCGCTGGCGCTTCGGATCATTCTGCCGCTCGCCGTGCTGGCCGTCAGCGTGGCTCTGAGCCTCTGGCTGATGGAGACAAGTCCCCAGGCACGACCGAAGCCAAAGACGCGCAATGCCGCCCTGGTCGAGGTCCGGACCATCGAATTCGCCCCGCAGAAGTCCATCGTGTCCGCCATGGGGACGGTCAAGCCGAGCCGGGAGGTGAGCCTCAGGCCCCAGGTAAGCGGGGAGATCATCGAAATGTCCGGCAATTTCCTGCCGGGAGGGCATTTCCGAAAGGGTGAAACCCTTCTCAGGATCGATCCCACCGACTACCGCCTGGCGGTCCGCCAGCTGGCCAGCGAAGTTGCCAGGGCCGAATCGGAGCTTCAGATCGAACAGGGAAATCAACTGGTGGCACAGAAGGAATACGAGCTGCTCGGCGAGACGGTCAGCGAGGAGGAAACCTCCCTGATGCTGCGCCGGCCCCAGCTCGACAACCTGCGTGCGGCTCTCGAGGCGTCGCAGGCCCGGCTCGAACAGGCCAGGATCAATCTCAGGCGCACGGAGATAGCCGCCCCTTTCAACGCCGTGGTTCAGACCCGCGAGATCAACATCGGCACCCGCGTGAGCGAAGGTACGGCCCTGACCACCCTGATCGGCACGGATTCCTACTGGGTGGAGGTTTCCGTGCCGGTGAGCCAGCTTCGCTGGATTCGGATTCCCAACTCGGAAAATGAAGCGGGTTCCAGGGTCCGTATCTACGACCGGGCGGCGTGGGGCGAAGGCGCCTGGCGAACCGGGAAGGTGATCCGCCTCTCGGCGGGTCTGGAGGAGCAGGGGCGTATGGCGCGCCTGCTGGTGGAGGTTGCCGATCCCCTTGCCCTCCTGCAGGAGAACGCCGGCGCTCCGCGAATGCTCATCGACTCCTACTTACAGGTGGAGATCGAGGGACAGGAGCTCCCCTCGGCCACGGCCATCGAACGGGACGTGCTTCGCGACGGCGACACCCTGTGGGTCATGGATGACGAAAACCGCCTGGACGTCCGCAAAATCGAGATCGCCTTCCGAGGCCGGGAGCAGGTGCTGGTGACCGGGGGGATCGAAGCCGGCGAACGCCTGGTGGTTTCCCCCCTTCCGGGGCCGGTGCCGGGAATGGCCCTGCGCCTGGAGGAGAGCCCCGGGGACGCCTCTTCCGTTGGGCGCAGCGCATCGGTGGCTCCGGAAAAGGACGTGCAGCGATGAAATCAACCCGCCTCGAAGCCTGGCAGAGGGGGCCACTCGCCTGGATGGTCCGAAACCGGGTTACTCCCAACCTGCTTATGATCTTTCTGCTGCTGGGAGGCCTCTTCATGACCTCCCGGATCAAGAAGGAAGTCTTTCCCGAATTCGAACTCGACATGGTGACGGTCAGCGTCGCCTATCCCGGCGCCAGCCCCGAAGAGGTGGAAAAGGGGATCATCCTGGTCGTGGAGGAAGCGGTCCGCGGCCTGGAGGGGATCAAGGAACTGACCGCCAACGCCGCCGAGGGGCGCGGGAGCGTCCGGGCCGAGCTGCTCGCCGACGCCGACCAGCAGAAAGCTTACCAGGATATCAAGCAGGAGATCGACCGGATCACCACCTTTCCCGACGATGCCGAAGAGCCGCAGGTCTCCCTCCTCACCCGCCGACGGGAGGTCCTCAACCTGCAGATCTACGGCAACGTTTCGGAAACGGTGCTGCGCGAGACGGTGGAGCAGGTGCGCGACCGCCTGCTGCAGAACCCGGAGATTACCCAGGTCGACCTCTCCGGAGCGCGGGACGTGGAAATCCATGTCGACGTCCCCCAGGCCAACCTGCGGGCCTACGGACTGACCCTCTCCGACATCGCCCGCCGGATCGACACGGCTTCGGCGGAGGTTCCCGGCGGCAGCGTCGAGACTGTTGGCGGCGATATCCTGCTGCGGGTCAAGGATCGCCGGGACTGGGCCCGGGAATTCGCCAGGATCCCCATCGTCACCAATGCCGGCGGAAGCGTGGTGCGGCTGGAAGACATCGCCGAAGTGCGTGAGACCTTCGAGGACAGCAACCGCTTCGCCACCTATAACGGCCAACGCAGCATCGGCATCGACGTCTACCGGGTGGGCGGCCAGACTCCCGTCGGAGTATCCGCGGCCGCCCGCGGCGCCATGGAGGAGATCGAAGCCGACCTGCCGGAGGGGATCGCCTGGGACGTCAACCGCGACCGCTCCGAGATCTACGAGCAGCGCCTGCAGCTGCTGCTGAAGAACGCCTGCTACGGCCTTATCCTCGTCCTGCTCTTCCTCGGACTCTTCCTCGAATTCAAGCTGGCCTTCTGGGTCACGATGGGGATTCCCATCTCCTTTCTGGGCGGCCTTCTCTTTCTGCCGGGCATGGACGTGTCGATCAACATGATCTCCATGTTCGCCTTCATCGTCGCCCTGGGAATCGTGGTCGACGACGCCATCGTCGCCGGCGAGAATATCTATGAATACCGCCAGCTGGGAATGGGCCTGGAAAAGGCGGCGGTCCTCGGCGCCCGCGATGTTGCGGTTCCCATCACTTATGCCATTCTCACCAACGTGGCGGCCTTCCTTCCCCTCTACTTCGTCCCCGGCACCATGGGCAAGATCTGGAAGGTCATTCCCGTGGTGGTCATCACCGTCTTTTTGATCTCCTGGGTCGAGTCGCTCTTCATTCTCCCCGCCCACCTGGCCCACACTCGCAGCCGTCCCCGCAGCCGCCTGACGGCCCGGCTGCACGAGTGGCAGCAGGTCTTCAGCCGATTGCTTGTGCGCTTCATCGAGAAACGCTACCGCCCCTTTCTGGAGCTGTGCATCCGGTGGCGCGGATTCACCGTCGCCGTCGGCATTGCGGTCATGCTCCTGGTCCTCAGCTTCGTATTCAGCGGCCGTATCGGAATCATTCTGACGCCGCGGGTCGAATCCGACCAGGCCGTGGTGACTGCGGTCCTCCCCGCGGGCAGCCCCCTGGAAAAAAGTGCGGAGGTCCAGAACCGGCTGGTCGGCGCGATGGAAGAACTCGCGGCTGAACATGGCGGGGAGCGGCTCGTCGAGGGGATCTTTTCCCTGGTTGACGAAAACCAGGTCGAGGTGACCGTTTACCTCACTCCGCCGGGGGTTCGGCCCCTGAACACCGCCGAGGTGACCCGCCTCTGGCGCGAACGGACCGGCACCCTGATCGGCCTCGAATCCCTGCGTTTCGAATCGGACCGGGGCGGCCCGGGAGGGGGCGCCGCCCTCACCGTGGAGCTCTCCCACCGCGACACCGCCGTCCTCGACCGGGCCAGTGCGGCCCTGGCGGAGCGGCTGGACGAGTTTGCCAACGTCAAGGACATCAACGACGGCTTCACTCCGGGCAAGGAGCAGCTTGATCTCAGCATCCGCCCCGAAGGGCAGGCTCTGGGGCTGACATCGATCGAAATCGCCCGGCAGGTGCGCCATGCCTTCTCGGGAATCGAGGCCCTGCGCCAGCAGCGGGGCCGCAACGAGGTCACGGTCCGCGTGCGCCTGCCGGAGAGCGAGCGCCGCAGCGAGTTCGATATCGAAAACCTGATGATCCGCACCCCTGCCGGCGCTTTCGTTCCCTTGCTTGAAGTGGCCGAGATCAAGAGGGGCCGGGCCTACAACAGCATTGACCGCCGGGACGCCCGGCGGACCGTCACCGTCTCAGGCGATGTCGAGCCCCTTGGCGAGACCGGGCGCGTGATGGCGGCGCTCAACGACAGCGTCCTGCCCCAGCTGGCGCGCGATTATCCCGGCCTCTCCTACGGGTACCAGGGGAGACAGGCCAGCATGAAGGAGAGCTCCATGGGCCTCCTCGGCGGCTTCGGCCTGGCGCTGATCGGCATCTACTTTCTCCTGGCCATCCCCTTCCGAAGCTATATTCAGCCGATGATCGTGATGATCGCCATCCCCTTCGGCCTGGTCGGCGCGATTCTCGGCCACCTGTTCATGGGCTACAACCTGAGCCTGATGAGCATGATGGGGATCGTCGCCCTCTCGGGGGTGGTGGTCAACGACTCGCTGGTGCTCATCGATTATGCCAACCGCCGGCGCCGGGAGGGCGACACCCCCTTCGAGGCGATCAGCGCCGCCGGCACCCGTCGTTTCCGGCCGATCATCCTGACCACCCTGACCACTTTCGGCGGCCTGGCCCCGATGATTTTCGAAACCTCCCGCCAGGCCCGGTTCATGATCCCCATGGCCCTCTCCCTCGGTTTCGGTATCCTTTTCGCCACCGTGATCGCCTTGCTGCTGGTCCCCTGCCTGTATCTGCTCATCGACGATCTGCGGATCTGGATCAGCCGTTTCGGAGATGAAACTTCCCACGCAGAAAATGCGTTGCCGCAGAAGGAGCCTGGCCTGTGAACGGAACCATCCTGATCGTCGAGGACGAGAAAAAGCTGGCCGAGGTGCTGGGCGACTACCTGAGGCAGGCCGGCTTCGAGACCTTCCATGTCGACGACGGCCTGGAAGCAGCCCCCGCCGTCCGGGAGCATTCACCCGATCTGATCCTGCTCGACCTCATGCTCCCCGGCAGGGACGGCATGGAGATCTGCAGAGAGGTCCGCTCCTTCTCCGAGGTGCCGATCATCATGGTCACCGCCCGGGTGGAGGAGATCGACCGCCTCCTCGGCCTGGAGCTGGGGGCCGACGACTACGTCTGCAAGCCCTTCAGCCCCCGCGAGGTGGTGGCGCGGGTCAAGGCCGTGCTGCGCCGCTCCCACAGCGCGGGGCAGAACGAGGGGCTGATTCTCGACCCCTCCCGCCTCAAGGCCACCCTGCACGGCCGCGATCTCGACCTCACCGCGGTGGAGTTCAAGCTCCTCGATTTTCTCGCCGCGCATCCCGGGCGCATCTACTCGCGCACCCAGCTCATGGACCGGATCTACCCCGACCAGCGCATCGTCAGCGACCGCACCATCGACAGCCACATCAAGAAGCTGCGCCGGAAGATCGAAGTCGCCTCGCCCGATGCGGAGCTGATCCACTCCGTGTACAGTGTGGGGTATAAGTTTGAGGTGGTCAGGTAGAGTGGACGAACGCCAGATCCAGGGGACAATCTCTTGTGATAATCTCTTGTTGACACTCTCGGCGGGATAGGTTAATAAATATCCCCTGCAAGCGCACACACGCCGCCCTAGCTCAGCTGGTAGAGCGAGTGAGCCCGATTATAACCACAAAGGCTGTAAGGTATTTACCTTGCGGCCTTTTCTTTTTGTTTGTTTCTACAGGGACATTTTTGACAAAACCACAAAGCTATTATTTTTCAACAACTTAAGCTTTGTAGACCTGGCGGGTTCCGGCGGGTTTTGGTGGGGGCGGAAGGTGGATTCGGGCCTCTTTTCGGCCGTCTGAGGCTCGGGGGAAGTTGTATTCGATTATCAGATAGGAGGAGAAAAGGCGGATGTTTTGTATTGCCAGGGAGAGGAATTCGCGTTGCTCTTCGAAGCCTAGAAAGTCGAAGGTTTCCCTGGAAATGGCGAGGGCTTTCCAGTTTGGCTCGGGGCGTTGCGCGCCTGCGAGCTCGGATCGGCGGGCTCGGATCTCGCCGAGTCGGGTTTCGATCTCGGTTCGTTTTTGCCGGGCGTCGGCGAAGTCGATGACGCCTTCGGCGATCGCGGCGATGAGGCGGCGTTTTTGGGTGGTGAGAGTGGTTTCCTCGGCCTCGAGGTCGGCGAGCCGGTCGAGGGCCTGGCCGGTCTTGTCGTTGTCCTTCCACCAGACTTTAAGCTCCTCGACGCGCTCCAGGGTGCCGAAGAAGTTTGTAAGGATTCTTTCGTCGATGATGGTCTGGGGGAACATCCGGCTTTTTTCGCATTTGCGGCGGGTGTCCTTGGCGGTGCAGCCGTAATAATCGATTCGGGATCCGTCCTTGCGGGTGCGGTGATTCTTCCAGGCGCGGACGGTGCGGCCGCAATAGCCGCACGTGAAGATGGACAGGTTTGAGAAGAGGCCGGCGGCGACGCGTTTCGGGGCGCGACGGCGGGTGCGGCGACCTTGGCGGATGCGTTCGGTCTGGTCAGCCTTCATGACGGGCTCCCATTCGCAGGGGATGAGCTCGCCGGTTTGGGGATCTTCGCGCAAGGCCTGATAGAAGAGGAGCCGCTCCTCGGAGATCGCTCGCCGGGCGGCGATCACCGGCATATCGAAGGCCTCGGCAATATCGCGGGTGCTCTTCGTCTCGGCCATCTTCCAGAGGCGGCGCATTTTGGCGAGCTGGTCGGGGTCGACCTGGGGACAGCCGGTCGCCTTGTCGTAGACATAGGGAGGCGGCGGAGATCCTCCGAGCCATTTCCCCTTGCGAAAGGCTTCCGCCCTCCCCTCTTTCATGCGCGCCTGGAGGACCTTCATTTCGACGGAGGAGAATCCTCCCTCCATGAGGAGGAGCATCCAGTCGGAGTGCTGGCTGGGGTCGAGGATGCGGGAGGGGGTGGCGAGCTTGACGCCGTGCGAGGAGCAGAGGTTCAGCCAGGCGAGATAGTCCTCGAGGGTTTCATCCCTGGAGAGGCGGGAGAGCTCGATCGTGAGGATAACGTCGATCTTGCCGGCGCGGACGTCGGCCTCGAGGCGCGCGCGTTCTTTAAGGTCCTCGGCCTTCCCTCTGGCGGCCGAGGCGTGGCCGTCGTCGTAAACCTCGACGCTCCAGCCTTGCGCGCGGGCATGGGCGGGGAGCTGTTCGCGCTGGACGGTGAGGCGGTGGGAGGGTTTATCGCGGTCCTCGCGGGATTTGCGGATGTAAATGGCACTTCGAGTCATTATTAAAAGGCGGAAATTTGCTTAAGCAAGGGATGATGTTTTAACTTGAAAATTATCTACCAGATCGACTTCGATATATTCCTGACCATGCATATCCATTATTATATCGAACAATCTTTGCCTATAAAAATCTGTGAGATAATATTTACCGGACAAGGAATCGAATATGTTCAAATAAAAGGATAGCTCTCTCAGCCTCATGATAAAATCATTCAAATTATCTTTATTAACATTAAAATAATCGGCCTCCTGAACATGAAATCTTGGACTTAATAACCGAATTGACTCGTTTAAAATTTCTTTCCTTCTTCCAAATATATCCTCTATTTTCATCTTTCTCTGATCAATCGTCTCATTTATAATGAGGTTGAAATTTATTCTACGCGATAAAATTAATTTAATTTCTTCGTAAATGAAGTTGATTACTCGGTAAATATCCTCCTTTTGATCTTGAGTATTTAAAAGGTCCTTTTGCTGTTGGGCAATTTCTCTTGAACCTTCAAGCGCAATAGAGGAATTCCTCAGTTCCTGTCTTGTATATTCAAGTTCCCTAGATTGGAGAACGATTGTAAGGAGAAGTGCTATTAAACCGAGAAGAGCGAAAAAGGGATTTAAAACTCCTCCGATATAATCACCAAACTGGCCCCATATCTCTGGATTGCTTGAGAGGCCGGCGTCAAACTTGAGGACGTATGCACCGATTGCAATACATGCGGCTAAAACAGCAACTGTAAAAATAGCGGTGAGCCTATTTACTATCCGATTTCTTGAGTTTTTATTCTCTGGCATGCTGATTTTTACCTTGAGGAGATAAAGAGCGCCGGCCGGGCACGGGGAGGGGGACCCTGGCCGGAGGGTTGTGGCCGCCCGGCCGGCGCAACTGTAAATATTATTTGAAGTTGTCTTGCGAGGTGTAGCCGGTGATTGGCGATTTATAGGGGATAAAGACCAGCACTTTGGGGAACATGTTGGGCTCCAGGATCTGGGCCTTTATGTCTGGTTCGACGAAGACACATCTGCCGTCCACGACCATTTCCGTCATTTTCTCAATGTCGCTGAACACCTTTGCCTGAGCGAAATCCATGATGTCCTGCTGTGTCTTGCAGATAGGATATTCGCCGTTGATATTTTGGGCGAAAGCGGGCAGTGCGAAGAGGTACAAGGCGATAATGGCGATTGCAGCTTTCTTCATGATTCCCTCCTGAGTGCGGCCGCGTTCTGGCGCGACTGAATTCTATTTGAGGCCCTCCGAATTATCCTCATGAGGATATAGATGCTGTCTGATCCTTAGTCGCTTCCTTATTGCAGCAGTTCTAATACATAAGTACTAGAGAGTGCCTCGGGTGGTGCCGCCCAATCCATTGTCGTAATATTTGAAATGTGAAAAGCCCAGATATTATCTCTCTCTCTTTTGGTAGTAAAAGAGAACTGGGTTGCACCTACAGTTATGAGCAAAGGTGCATTTTGAGTGAATTCTTTCATCCCGATTAGAATTTTTCTATCCTTTTTGTCAACGTGAATGGTTTTGACAGCTTGTGCTGCGCCATGATCGTAAGTGACGGTGCCATTGTCGTCAAAAATAAGAAAAGGCCTTAGCTCTTTTGAAATTTTGGAAATGTAAGCAGGATCATTGATCCTTGTTTCCACTTTTGTATCCATATATTGATCGAATGTTACAAACGCGGCCAAGGCCGATAAGATCAGGATAAACAGCTTTATTACATGCCAGTTGTCGGAGACAATTTGATTTAACTTGGACAATTTAAGGCTCCCCAAAAACGTATAAAGCAGCCGAATATCTGAGAATCATTCCCCATAAACCCTGATCTTTACCATCGAAACAAGCGCATAACTCCGCAGCTCCTGCGTCCCGATTGCTTTCTGGATATTGCCGTTCTGCATAGCGGCTTGAGGGGTGACGTCCTGGAGGCCGAAGCCGGCGATGCCGAGGCCTTGGGCTTCGCCGACCTTGATCTTGTCGGATTGGATGCCGAGGGCGACCAGGTCGAGGGGCTGGTCGTTCATCATGAGTCCGGCGCAGCCGGCGACCTGGGAGACGAGAGCGACGGCGAGAGCGGCGGTTTTCCATCCGGAGAAATTGAAGCGCCGGCCGGATCTCCACCAGAGGTGAAACCAGACCAGGCCGCTTGTGATTGCGGCGATGGAGAAGAAGGTGTTGAGGTTTGCGTGGGGGATTGTGGTGCCGAGGAGGCAGAGGGTAAATATCAGGAAACAGACTAGCGCCGATCGCGGCCGATCGGCCGGTGTATCGACTTGCGGCTTAGGTGCAGCCGAGTCCTTGATGAGACGAATGATTTCGTCTTTTTTTTTCTGATAGGTGCTGCCGTGCGGCATTCGCTCCCCCTCCAAAGGTAATCAAGCCTTGTGTTTTCTTTTTTTATAATATGTTGTCTTAACGGTTAATAGCTTTGATAGATGCCAAAGGAGACTTATCGTATAAAAGAAAGACCATACTGTAAAAAATATACTACTTGAATAAAAAAGACTTAATATGTGCTTAATTACGTTAAGATTTAAATGATAATTATCGACAATCAAATTAGCAATTTCCGATTTAAATATAAAAAAATTTTGCAATATTATGTTACTAAAAAGGGCATATAAATATATGAAAAATCCTACAAAATGGTAGTTTTTAAGAGAAGTAAATACTTGTCCAGAACTTTCTAAATATTCAATAAAATCATCAGGTGTAGATGTAACCAATATGGTCATAGAAAGTGTGAACAAAGTTATAAAGATGCTAAGTAATGGTATGTATAATTGGAAATTGTTTTTTACATCTTTATAGAGAAGGTTATGGTTGTCATTGCTAAATATAAGAATCAAAAACAGTCCAGACAAAAAAAATGACAACAAAAAGTCCCAAGAAAATATAAATAAATATAAATTTTGGAAAAACCTTTTATTCATTATCGTGATTTATCCTGAATCTATCTCGTATATAACTAACTTTTAGAAGTAATCTTGTAATAAGGTCATTTTCTTTTTTGTCGTTAACCGTTATTTTTTCAACAAGATCTTTTGAATGTATTCTAACCAATTCGCCTGTATCGCTTATGCCTCTAATTGATCCTTCCCCATATCCATCCTCAATCATATTTAACATTTGATAAGACTTTGTCCCCTGCCCATAATTGAGAGTTCCTTTGGGCGGAGCCTTGTCTTTTATTATTCTTTTCTCTGTATTGGTTTCTTTAAGGTCTTTATCAATTTCGTCCCAAATTCTGGCAGATGGATTAGACGGAAACAGGACCATGTTTGAGGACAAAATTCTAGTTAGCCCTAATACCTCGTTCTTAAACTTTCTTTCTTCTCCCAAAAAAGTAATATCGACATCTGCCGGATTGTTTTTGCTTCCTGTGGCTTTGCCAATTAATTTTTGAATTAAAAATTTTACTTTTTTTCTGTCGAGACCGTAACCCGTTTTTTCTTCGAAGAATAGCAGCATGTCTGATTTATTGTAATACATTTTTACATTTTCGACGACATTTTGAACAACCTGCTGCTCTATCTCCTTTGTTTCGTTATCGATGATAATGTTATGTTTGATATCATGTTTTCTAATAAAATCACAGCATATCAAATCATCAGCCAATCTTCTCGCGTTTGTAATTGTATATTTTAATTTTTCTTCTTCTATTTCTGGATACCATATAGGGTTTGAGCTTAGATAAAAAAACAAATCCTCTATATATGTTTTTTTATCTTCAACTTGATGTGAAAACAGACCCATATCGAAGTGAAGTCTTGTTATAATCAATTCAAATTTCATTGCCCCTCCTACTCTAAGCTGCCAATTTAATCAACCTCAATATCGTCGGTTTATCGATCTGCTTCTCTTCCTCGAACATCTCGCAAAGAGTGATAACGAGCTGGGCCTTTTTGTCGGGCTTTAGCTCCAGGTGCAGATCCCCGAGTCCCTCCTCGACCGCCTCGATCACAATGCGGACAAGATCCTTTTCCAATCCCTCGGCAAGCCTTGCCGGCTCCTGAGTCCTTACCCTTTCCTTGCCCGTGATTAGCCAATCCAGGCTTACGTCTCCTATTTCAGCGATCCTTGCAAGGGTCAAGGTCTCGGGGTCTGACTGTCCTTTCTCGTATTTAAAGACAGCGCCTTTACCTTTGCCAAGAATGCTGCCTAGAGCCTCCATGCTCAGCCCGGCTTTCTCCCTGACTTCCCGAATTCTCTCGCCAACCGCCTCTCTTAAATCGCTCATGGGGCACATTTAACAACTTTTTTCACAAAAAGTAAATAGATTCACAAAAAGCAAACAAACTAGCATTTTCGGCTATTTAAAATAGATGATATGCCTATTCAAGCGCCTCTATGTTGTCCTTTAGCAAACTTTTCTATTGACAGTTTTCTTTTTGAGAACTAATTTGTTTACTAAACGAGAACGGAGCCGAAAATGTCGATGGGAAAAAGAATCGTAGAGGCCAGAAAAAATAAAGGAATGACTGCTGAAACCCTCGGGGTAATGATCGGACTATCCAAAGGTGCCATCTGGAAAATCGAAAACGACCAGCTCAAGGGTGGCCCTGATCCCGAGACGGTCGTCCGGATCTCCGAGGCCCTGAACGATACCTCCATCCTCCTGCACTACCTGGAGGAAAATCCCGTCTACAAATCGATCATCCCGAAGATCTTCCCCGACCTGAACAACATCCGTCGGGACCCGGCAATCATTTTCGGCAAATTCCGGCGCGAGGCGTCGGAGGCCATCGATGCCGCCGAGGTCCTGGAGGAGATATTCAGCCGCACCGATCCGCGCAGCGTCCCGAATTTTGATGAGACCTTTAAGGCCAAGCTGGAGCAGATCGTCGACGTGGAGCGCTGTTCTCAGGAAATGTTTTTCGCCCTGATCGCCGCCGGGATCATGACGGAGGAGGATCGCAAGGAGATCCACCGGCGCCAGCAGGAGAAATGCGAGCGCAATGGACACCATAAGCCGCCTACGCGCGAGGCTTCGGCGGCCAAGGCCTAGAGCAGAGGGAGGGAAGAATGGAAACGAGTTGTCCGAATTGGTTGAAGTTTCTGGAGGAGGTCGTCGGTAACGAGGAGGAGATCCGGCTCTTACAGGAGTTTTTCGGGAGCTGTCTCGCGCCTGAAACCTATGGCCGGATGTTGTTGATGGTGGGGTCGGCCGCGAGCGGGAAAAGCGTGCTGGTCTCGGTGGTCGCGTCCGTCCTGGGGAGTGAGAGAGTCGGATATCATCCGCTCTTTCATCTCAAGGACCCTTTTGTCCGCGCGGATCTCTCGGAGAAGCGCCTGAATGTTTCTTGCGAGGACGTGGCCAAGGGGATCGATCAATCTTACCTCAAGGCTTTTATCGCCGGCGATCTTCTTAATGCCTCTTTCAAGTACAAGCCGTATTTTTCTTTCCGTCCGGAGACGAAATTCGTCTCGATGCTGAACTACCTCCCCGAGAACCCTCCGGCGATTGCGCGCCGGCTCCTGGTCGTTCACTGTCCGCGCCAGTTCAGGCGGGAAGATATGAGCGTCGACCTGGACCGGAAGCTGGCCGAGGAGCGGGAGGGAATTCTGGCCTGGCTGGAGGAGGGACTGGAGCGGCTTCGGAAGCGCGGCGGGTTTGGAGGCTAGCCTTTGTCCTCGAGGTGGAAGAGAAACTCTCTCGTTGCGGACTCTGCCTTTAGTGCGGCTTTCCCGATCTCGGAGGATTTGCCGTAGGCATTCATGGAGAGCATGGAAAGTTTAAAAATTCGATCAAAGAGCGATTTCAGCTCTTCGACCGAGGCTTGATGTTCTTCGGGCGTCAGACCGGACTTTCTTGGGTGCATCCAATGATTTCCCATAGTTAGAGGTGAAGGTGCATTCTGACAGAAGGCAGGCCAATAGGCAAACAAAAAAACGGAGCCGGTCAATGGGCAAGCCCTACCAGGTAAAGCTTGAGCAACTCACGGAGAAGGAGCGGGACTATATGTTCAACGTCTTCTTTCCCCGGATGGAGGAGCTCGCGCGGATCGCTTACGAGCGGCGCCAGGCGGCGGAGGAGGCGAAGCGCAATGAATCGAAACTGTGAATTCTGCGGCCGAGAGCTCCCCGAGGCGAAGAAGACCGGCCGTCCTCGGGCCTTTTGCGGGGACAACTGCCGAAAGCTGGTTTACCTCCTCGGCAAGATCGAGGACCGGCTCGTCCTGGTAAATCCGACTCCGGAGAAGAAAAAGCTTTTGCGCCGGCGGCTCTGGTCGGCGGCGAATATTATGAATTGAGGTTGTCTTTTAATTCCTTGTTGTTTTTGTGATTTTGGAGGTTTGCAGTTGAATTGCGGTGGTAAAGGCAGGAAAGAGGATCTCGGCTCGCTCCTTTGGGCGGCTCTGTTCTTTTCTCTCGTTCTCCTCCTGGCGGGGATAGCGGGGGATCTGGACCGGCGCTCGGAGGTTCGAGCCGTTTTTGTGTCTGGTGACACCTGGGCCGCTTGGACGGGAGTCGATCACAGCCGGCCGTAAGGAGAAAGGGGTCGAAAATGTTTGTCTCTATCGAGGACGCGAGGAGCCGGATTCTTTGCCCGATTTATGGGGCGCTTTATCACTTTTTAACCTCTGGAGCCTTGCCGGCCTGGTCGCCGGGAATCCCCTCGCCTCCGCCAGGCGCGCAAAGGCCGGAGCCGATCAACGGGCTCGAGCTCTCTCCCTGTTGCCGCGCCGATCGGTGCGGGTTCTGGCGATGGAGAGGGGAGAACGACCGGAGCGCGACGGAGGAGCGGTTCGAGTATCTCGAGGCGGACTATCCCGATCAGCCGGATTATCTCGGCGCGGGAACTTGGTCGCCTGAGGAGCTCGCGGCGGAGGCCGAGGCGGAGTCTCGCTATCTGCGAGGGATCGGCGCGCTCATGGAGGCCTGGACGCCTCCGGTCCTGGAAGGGTGGCGGATCGTCGCCACGGATTACGACGAGGACGAGGGGCGGATCTATGCCCGGTACGAGCGGGAGAGGCCGGCCGGGAATCGGTTCGGCTTCTGCGGTCTGGCCGGCCGGCCGGGAGGACCTCATGGTTAAGGCGGCTCTCGATCGGTTCAAGGAGGACCTCGGGACGGAGGGACGGCGGTTTCATTACGAGCTCGCCTATCGGGATCTCGGCCGGACGCTCGACCGGATCCAGTCTTTTTATGAGGCCGGCGCGATGGAGTGGGCGCGCGAGGAGCGGCCGGACCTGGTCGACCGCCTCCGGACGGCGTTCCGCGCTGTCGATACGGCTTTCGATCGGGAGGATCACCGGGCCGTTGATGCCGCTCTGAGGAATTGGGCGGCGGCCGCGCGGGAGATCGTCTTGATGTTTCGCGGCTCGCCTCAATTCCAGGCCTCGGACGAGGCGCTCCCCGAGATCCAGGTCGACCAGGTCGAGCCTGAGACGGAGAGCCTTTTCCCCGAGGAGGACCGGGCTCGGGAGACGACCTCGTCGCACAGGGGGGCGCTATGACTCTGAGCAGGAAAGATAAGGACGAATGGGGCGAGGATGGGAATCGCTAAAGATCATCTAAGCGAGGAGCGCCGAGAGGCGATCGCGCGCGCTCTCTTTGTCGTCAAGTCGGCCAGGCGGGGAAAGAAGGGGCCGGAGCTTGTCGGCCTCTGTCCGTTACACGACGACCAGGAGCCCTCGTTTTCCTATAATCCGGAGTTGGACGCTTTCAACTGCCTGGGGTGCGGAGCGTCCGGCGACCTGGCGGATCTCTGGTGTCGCGATCGCGGCCTCGATGCGCGATCGGGCGGCCTGGTCGAGTTTCGGCGCGAGTTCGGGATCGAGAGCACTCTCCCCCCTTGGTCGGGCGAATACCAAGACAAGGGCCGATCGAAAAAGGCCGCTCCTGGGGCAAATACGGAGGCCAAAAAAGGCGCGAAATCCGCACAAAACGCGGGATCGGGCGATTTCATCGAGGAGCGGCTCCTGGCGGCGCTCCCCCCCCTCCCCCTTGAGAAGGTCCGCCAGATGGAAGCGGGTCGAGGGTGGACTCGCGCCGGGATCGAGCGCGCGGATCTCCGGCTCTGGAAGTCGCACAGGGACGAGGAGCGGATCGCGATCCCGGTCCGCGACGAGGAGGGGCGCCTGGTCAATATCCGGCTCTATATGCCGGGAGCGAAGAATTACAAGGTCATTTCCTGGAGCGATCCGGAGTGTCCGAAATGCGGCGCGGGCTGGAAATGGAAGAAGGAGGAGGAAAAAAAGGGGGTCCGGTTCTGTTTCGAGTGCGGGGTCGAGCCTCGGACCTTTGGCGAGTCGCGCCTCCTCCCCCCTCCCCCCTCCTGGAGCTCCGGGCCGATATGGATAGTCGAGGGGGAGCCGGACCTGGTCGCGGGGATCTCGCGCGGCCTGAACGTCACGACGCAGACGGCCGGGGCGGGGACCTGGAAAAAGGCCTTTACGGAGAAGTTCAAGGACCGTGACGTCATTATCGCTTACGACGCGGACAAGGCGGGACTTGCCGGCGCGGAGAAGGCGGCGAGAGAGCTCGCCAAGGTCGCGCGCTCGGTCCGGATCTTTCTCTGGCCGGCGCGCATGTACGAGGGGACGACTCAGCCGCTCGAGGATCCGAAAAAGGAGTTTAGCGACTTCGTCCTAGAGCACGGCTCGAAATATCCCGTCGACAAGGGCGAGGACCTGACGGACTTTTTCCACAAGCACGGCCAGGGGATCAAGGAGCTCCAGGACCTGCTCCCCTCGGCCGTCACGATCGAGAAGCCGGCGCCGGAGCGGGAGATCGCTCCAGGGCCTCGGCGGTTCTATCGCGGCCGATCCTTCCGGCCGGCGCTCCTGGCCGACGCTTTGCTCTCGGATATGCAGTTTATCGCCGAGCCGCTGACCGGCCGGCTCTTTCGATGGTCGGGCAAAAACTGGCAGGAGTTCCATATCGACCGGCTCCAGGCGCTCGCTCTGGCGATGCTCGGCGAGGAGGGGGAGTCGAAGCACGCGGCAAACGCGGCGCGCCAGGTTTATCTCCGCTCGCTTCTGCCGGAGGAGCGGGAGCTCGACGATCATCATGCTCTTATCTGCCTGGCTAACGGGATGCTGAATATCGAGACGGGGGATTTCCTTGAGCACGATCCGCGCTATTTCGCGACGCAGATCCTCGACTTTGTTTACGAGGAGTCGGCGGAGTGTCCCCGCTGGCTCCAGTTCCTCGAGGAGGTTATCCCGGACAAGCGGGTCCGGACTCAGCTTCAACAGTTTTTCGGGTATTGCCTGACCAGGGAAACCCGCTATGGGAAATGCCTCCTCCTGCACGGGCCGGGATCGGATGGGAAATCGACGATCCTGAAGGTCCTCCAGGCGATGATCGGCTCTCACAACTGCTCGGCCGTCCAGATGTCGCGCTTGGAGGATCCTTTCGAGCGAGCGACGCTGTACGGGAAGCTCCTCAATATCGGGACGGAGACGGAAAAGGCCGCCTTCGGCTCGGCTCTGTTCAAGGCGATCGTGACCGGCGATTTCGTCAACGCCAGTTTCAAGCATAAGGACTTCTTCACCTATCGGCCTTACGCCAAACTGGCCTTTGCCTCGAATTTCTATCCGAATGTCTCGGACAATACGGACGGCTATTATCGGCGGATCCTGGGAATTCAATTTACAAAGCAGTTCGGGCCGGGCCTGGACGCCGAGGAGGACAAGTTTCTCGAGGACAAGCTCCTCTCCGAGCTGCCGGGAATCTTCCTCTGGTCGCTTGCCGGCCTGGAGCTCCTGCGGGAGCACGACGGCTTTATCGACGCGGAGAGGTCGCGGGAGTTCCTCCAGGCGTACAAGCGACATAATAATCCGGTCCAAGCGTTTTTCGAGGAGGATCTCCGCCTGGCGGAGCCGGGGGAGGACCTCCGAGTCCCCGTCGATCGGGTCTATAACCTTTACAAGGCCTATTGCTCCAGGAACGGACACAAGCCCTTGGCGAAACCGAATTTCGGCGCGACGCTCCGGACCGTCGTCAAGGTTAGCGAGGGGCGAATGAAGGACGCCGACCGGGCGCGCGCTTATCTTGGGATCGGGCTCCAGGAGCGCGCCGAGCTCGCCGCCGGCGGCTCCCCCCCTCCCCCCCCTCCGGAGGAGCGCGAGGCTGTCTAAAAAGGGAATGTCCGGGCTCTGTCCGGGCCGTGTCCGGGCAACCCGGACGGAAAAAACGCCGACCAGATAAGGATTTAGGGGAATGTCCGGGCTGTCCGGGCGAATTGGAAGGTATGACGCATGCGCGCACGCGCGCGAAGGGATGGAAAGACGGTAGAGCGGAGGGGTTTTTCTCTCTTATTCCTTTTAAGGTTTTACCCGGACAACCCGGACAAAAGGGATAAAAGGCCGAAACTGCAAATAAAAACCGTGTCCGGGTGAAAGAAAACAACCCGGACAGAGCCCGGACAGAGCCCGGACAAACGAGAGGAGGCGCAAGTAATGAGGATTCAGGTCGGCGATAGGGAGCTCCGCGAGGCGCTCGAGTATCTCTCCGAGGACCTCGTCCGTCCGGCGGCGCGCCTGGCGCTTAACGACTCCGGCCGCCAGGGCAACACGGCCGCGAGGAAAGAGATCCGCGCGAGGTGGAATCTCAAGGCCGGCTTTATCAATGAGCGGGTGAGGATCTCGAGCTTTGCTGACGAGTGGGATCTCTCCGTCGTTCTCCAGGCGAAGGGCCGGCCGATCGACTTGACGCATTTCGGGGCGCGGTGGGTCCGGGGGAATCAGGTCGTAAGCCGCGCGGGGGTTAAGGTCCTCAAGAGATCGAAAGGACAAGGCGGGGTCTTCTATGAGGCCGAGCGCGGGAAAAAAGAGAGAATCCCCTCCGGCTTTATCGCCACGGTCGCGGCCGGGACAAAGGGCGCGACGCATATGGGGGTGTTCGTCCGCGCGGGAAAGGGCCGGCTCCCGATCATCAAGAAGCGGGTTATCTCGGTCCCGAGTATGTTCGAGCAAGAGCCGGTGTTCCGCGCGATCGTCCAGGTCGTCGAGGAGAAGTTTCCGCAACGGTTCGAGCATCACATCGACCGCGCGGTCGCGAGGCGGTTCGGGTCCTCCTGACGACCTGGAGCCATACGGGCAGCAAGCGCCCGATAAACGTCTACTTTTGGACTTTTTTGAAGGCTGGAAAAATGGAATCTCTCGAAACGACCGCAATATCTGACCGGGCCAGACCGACGGGGATTTCCTTCCCGGCCGAGGTCGCGAAGGCGTTCGGTGCGGACTTCTTGGATCCGGAGCGATGCGGCGAGATCGTCCTCGCCTGGATCCATCCAGGGCCGGCCGTCTGTCCCCGGTGCGGCCTCGTCCTCGAGGGGCGGAGCCTGGCGCGGTTCCAATCCTTCGGCCGCGTCCATTGCCGGGAGTGCGGGAAGTTCTTCACGGCGACGGCCGGGACCGCTCTCCATAAGGTCCAGATCTCGCCGAGTCAGATCGTCCTGATCGCCTATCTCCTGGCGCTCGAGGTCGACCTGGTCGAGATCTCCAGGGCGGCCTCCGTCGATCCCGAGACGGTCCGACTCTGGCGGCTTAAGTTCGCGGCGCTCGCGCGGGGGGGGCGGGGGAAATGACCGGAACGCCTATCGAGATTTTACGAAAAGCCGTCGCGGTCAACCTGGAGAAGGTCCAGGAGTCGCCGACCGCCGAGAATCTCAAAAACTGGCGCGAGTCGACCAAGGCTCTCGAGGAGGCCGAGGCCGATCTCGCCGGCGCGGTCGAGCCGGGAGCGCGCCGGATCAAGGGGATCGCCGGCGCGGCCGATTATTTAACAGATGCCGGATGGAAGGTGTCGACCTCGACGCTCTACGCGCACAGGGACCGCGAGGTCCTCCCTCGCGCGGACGGCTCCGGCTATTACCTGGCGGCCGACCTCGACGAATACGCTCGCGGCAATCTGCGCCGGCTCGACGGAAGCGACGGAGACGAGGAGGGCGCCGAGGCGCAACGTAAAAAACAGGTCGCCGACACGGCGGTTAAAGAGGAGCAAGCGGAAAACTGGCGGATCCGAAACGCGATCCTCCGGGGGGATTACGTCGAAAAGTCCTTTATGGAGCGCGAGTTTTCCTCAAGGGCCGCTTTTCTTAAATCCGACCTCGAGACGTTCTGGTCGGTTCATGCCTTGACGATCGTCGAGCTCGTCGCCGGCGATCCGAAAAAGGTCCCTGCTCTGATAGAGCGCGGCGAGGAGTTCGTCCTGGAGTGGCTCGATCGCTATTCTCGGCCGATCGACTACCCGAAACCGAAATTGACCGGAGGTGCTCCTGGCGATGAGTAACGCCGCGCTCAAATATACCGAGCCGACCGGCCGGCCGATCTGGACGGAAGGCGAAGGACGCATTTTCAAGCGGCGCGATCCGACCACGCCGAGCCGGTGGAACAGTAAAAACCGGGTCGTCGTCCAGGGGAGCCGGCCGGGGCTCTGGCGGCCGGAGACGGTTCCTTATGCTCCGGAGGTCCTCGACACGATCGGCGAAAAGTCCGTCGAGCGGGTCGTCATGTGCTGGACGCCTCAGACGGCGAAAACCGATATCGCTAACGGGTTCCTCGGCTACGTCACCGATTACGCTCCAGGGCCGGCGCTGGTCGTCATGCCGGATAAAAACCTCTGCAAGAGGGTGAGCAAAAACCGGCTTCTCTCGATGCTCGAAAACTCGCCGCGCCTGGCCGAGCTGATAACCGACAATCCCGACGACAAGCAGACCTACGAGGTCCATCTCAAGAACGGCGCCGACTGGTATCTCTCCTGGGCGAGCTCGCCGGCGATGCTCTCCATGATCTCGATCCGATACCTCTTTCGGGACGAGATCGACAAATGGGCCGAGCAATGCGGCAAGGAAACCGATCCCCTTAAGCTCTCTTTCGTCCGGACGAATGTCTATCGAGGAAAGCGAAAGATCGTCGATAGCTCGACGCCGACTCTGACGACCGGTCCGATCTGGCTCGCGCTTAACGCGTGCTCAGAGATCCGCGACTATTGGGTCGCCTGTCCGCTCTGCGGAGGGTGGCAGAAAATGACCTTTGACCGGATCAAGTGGCCGGCCGAGGAGAAGGATCCCGAGGCGATCAAGGACGGGAATCTCGCCTGGTACGAGTGCGCCGACTGCGGCGAGGCCTGGGACGATCACCGGCGCGACCAGGCGGTCCGCGCGGGGTCCTGGGTCGCTCGGAAAAAAGCGAAGAATCCGAAATCGGTCGGCTTTCACCTTCCGGCCTGGTATTCCCCTTTTGTCTCGCTCTCCGAGTGCGCGGCCGCCTATGTGGAGGCTCGGCCGGTCCGTGAGGGGAAGATCGTCAACCGTCTAGCCTGGATCAACTTCCTCAATCAGTACGCGGCCGAGGCCTACAAGGAGGAGGAGGGCGAGGTCCCTGAGTGGGAAAAGATCCAGGCCAGGGCGGAGAATTACGGTCCGGCCGTCCCGATGCGCGCCGGCGTCCTGACCGCCTTCGCCGACGTCCAAGACGACCGCCTCGAGGTCGAGGTCGTCGCCTGGGGGCGCGGCGAGGAGGCCTGGTCGATCGACCGGCATATTATCCCCGGTGTCCCCGTTCTCCCGAGTGTCTGGCAAGAGCTCGACCGATATCTCCGTCGCGAGTGGCGGCACGAAAGCGGGGCGAAAATGCGGATCGCCTCGGCCGGAGTCGACACCGGGGGACATTACACGAAACAGGCTTACGCCTTTGTCAAAAAACGCTATCACCGGAGGATCTACGGGACAAAGGGCTCGAGCGTCCCTGGCAAGGGGATCGTCGGCCGGCCGACAAAGAGCAACCTTGGGAAGATCCCGCTTTTCATCGTCGGGACCGAGACGGCAAAGGAGACGATTTTCTCGCGCCTGAATCTCGACCAGGGCGAGGAGGGTTTTATCCATTTTCCGCAGAAGTACGACGAGGAATATTACAAACAGCTTATCAGCGAAAAGCCGTCGGTTAAGCACTATCGCGGCCGGCCGGTGCGGGTCTTTGTCCAGACAAGGGAGAGAAACGAGACGCTCGACCTCTGGGTCGGAAACCTGGCGATCCTCTCGATCCTCAATCCGAATCTCGAAAAGCTCGTCCGCGACCTGGAGCGCCAAGCGCAAGAAAACGCACAGGGCGCCCTCGATCTCGGCCTCGAGGAGGATCCGGCCGACCAGGTCGACCAGGAGGAAATCGAGGAGGTCGCGGAGGGGGGGAGCGACTTCGCAAAGACGGTCGCCGAGACGGCCGTAAAGATGGTTAAGGCCTTGAACGACCTGAAAGAGGAAAGCGACCAGGCCGGCGAGTCCCATTCAAAGACGCGGACGGCGCGAGGTCGACGGCGATCGCGGAGCGGGTCTTTTGTCGGTGGATTTAAGAAATAAAGGAGGTGTGTTGTGGTCTGGAAGTCAAAGAAAGTCCTTTACCGTGTCTCGGAAGTGGCCGACCTTTTGAGCGTTCACGTCGACACGGTTTACACCCTCGTCCAAATCAAGGAGCTCCAGGCCCACAACCGCGCGCCGGGGCAAAAGGGGATGAGGATAACGGGGAAATCGATCGAGGGATATATCGAGCGGCACCTGGTCGACGTTGACGATTATTTCGAGGTGCAAGCGTGAAGATGGGCGGGGAAGCTCTGAATGACGAGCGGTTTCGCCGGCTCGCCTTTTCCATCGCTCCCGATCGGGACGGCCGGACGCTCCAGGTCGACGGTTTACTCCTCCTGACCGGCGAGGCGGAGCGGCCTTTCCGGTTTCAGGTGTCCAGGGGGCCGGGGGCGGATTTCATGGCGGCGGCTCAGGTCTTCCGATACGTGGGCGCGGCACTCGGGCGGCCCTCCGTCTGGCTGGCCGAGGCCGGTGCGGGGAGTGACTGTCTGGGAGATCCCCGCTTTCAGTCACTTAAGGTCGAGATGGAACCATCTTTCGACGAGGTTGTCCTGGAGGTCGAGGTTATCCTCGAATCCGAGGGAGAGGCGGCGGCCTCGTTTGGATTCCCCTGGCTTCGCCGAGCTCAGTCGGATTTTGCTGTTTCAAGTGTGGTGTTTCAGAAGGTGGGGCGAAGCCTTGAGCGGAGCCGGGCGGGATGAACTCGGGGCGGTTTTGTCATACAAAATTGATATCGTTTTTGAGATCCAAGCCTTTTAATTTTTCCGATACAGAACCTATTGCAGTAAGTTGACCCAATACATAAACAATTGAATATCTTACTTGCTGAGGAAGTGTTAGATCTTTATTGCGCTGTGGATCGCATAGATTGACAAATTCTTTTGCCAGTTTAATAGCTTTATCAGGAGTGATGTTATGGGCCAAATTATTTCTTAATTTATTTAATTTATCAATTGCAGGAAATACACAATCATGAATGGGAACATTAATCATTGCCTTCGTAAGGCTAGACAATTGTGAAAAAGACAATCTGGCTTCTGCAATATACTTAGGAAATTGGCAATGTTTAATTACAATGAAATATAATATCTCCTCAATTATCAAATGCCCTTTAAGTGTAATTAGAGTTAAATCTTCTGTGTCAGGAATAAGTTCTAAAAACTTAAAGCCATGTTCTCTAATAGAATTTGTTGTTATTTGCAACTTCTTTGAAGCTTCCATATGTCCTCTGAAATTGAATTAATATACTCGTTCAACTCGAATCATTGCTGCACTTGTTTGGAAACTGGATTTGGTTGCAAATCAAAATGTAGCTTGAGTTGAATTACCGGTCAAGCATTCGGATGCAATTCGTTTTCTTCGGAATGCCCGGAAATGCCGGGAAAAGCCCGGTTTACGGATAATCGTCCCCGTCCGAAAATCGGGCTATGGAAAACGAGCCCTCCCAAATCATCGCCGGCGACGCGATCTCCTGGAAACGCTCCCTCCCCGACTATCCGGCCTCGGCCGGATGGTCCCTCTCCTACGCCCTTCGCGGACCTAAACAAATCGACATAGCCACGGCAGCCGATGACGACGACCACCTGGTCGACGTCGACTCGGGCACTTCGGCAAGCTGGCTGGCCGGCGTTTATCGGATGTTCCTCCAGGTCGCAAAGGACGGCAAGCGGTACACGATCGACCAGGTCGAGCTCGAGATCCTCCCCGATCCGACACATATCGCAGACGGGACCGATCTCCGGCCGCACGTCAAGAAGGTCCTCGACGCGATCGAGGCGGTCCTCGAGGGCAAGGCGACGCGGGACCAGCTCGCCTATACGATCGACGGCGTCCGGATCGACCGGATCCCTCCCCTCGATCTCCTGGAGTGGCGGCGGCGGTACCGGGTCGAGTGGAATAACCACCTCAAGAGCGAGGGCCGTAAAAAGGGCCGGCGCTCCGGAAACAAGATAAGGGTTTCTTTCTGATGGACGTCTCTTTTCATCTTCCGACCTGGCTCCCCTGGTTCGCGCTCAACCTGGCCGGCCTGGCGATCGTCTTTTTCCTCTTGCGCGGGACGCTCCGCCGGATCCTGGCCGTCCGCGCCGGCCGGCTCTACCTGGTCGGGCGCGTCGTCGGCCGCGCGATGGCCTGGGACGTCCAAGGCGTTTTCACCTCGAAAGAGGCCGCGATCGAGGCCTGTCGCAAGCCGAATTATTTTTATTTCGCACTGCCTCTCGACCAGGAGCTCCCCGAGGAGCCGGTCGAGGGCGGCGAGTTCTGTTTTCCTCTCAAGCCTGAAATCTCGAAAGGCGGCAACTGATGGGAATTTCTCCCCGCGCAATGATCCGCAAGCGACACGCCGGCGCGCGCGCCTATGAGGCGGGCAAGGGCGGCCGGCTCGGCTCCTGGGGAATGACCTCGCTCTCGGCCGACGCCGAGCTAAGGGGTTCGCTCCGTGTCTTGCGTTCCAAGTCGCGGCACCTGGCGGAGAATAACGACTATTTCAAGCACTTCCTCCGGCTCCTGAAGATCCATGTCGTCGGACCGCAGGGGATCCGCCTCCAGTCGAAGGCGGTCGACGCGGCCGGCAAGCCGAGCCGGCAGGACCGGCGGAAAATTCAAGGAGCCTGGAAACGCTTCAACAAAAAAGGCGTTTTCGACGTAACGGGGAAGCTCTCCGGCCGCGACGCCTCAAAGCTCTATGTCGAGACGCTCGCCAAGGACGGCGAGGTTCTCGTCCACCTGGTCGAAGGGTTTGATAACGATTTCGGTTTCGCGGTCCGGTTCCTCCAGGCCGACCACCTGGATGAAAGGCTTAACGGCAAGGCGCCAAACGGAAACCAGATCCGCCTCGGCGTCGAATACGACAAGCTCGACCGGCCGGTCGCTTACTGGCTGTTTCGGGATCATCCGGGGGACATGGGGCTCTCCGGCTATTCGATCACGCAGAAATACCAGCGGATCCCGGCCGAGGAGATCATTCACGAATACCTGGTCGAGTCCCCTCGCCAGGGGCGCGGGGTTCCTACCGCTCACACGGCCTGTCAACGGATGGAGAGCCTCGACAAGTTCGAGGAGGCCGCTCTGGTCAACGCGCGGACGGCCGCCTCGAAGATGGGTTTCTATATCCATCGGTCCGGCGTCGTCGAGCCTGGGGAGGGGGAGTTCCTCGGCGATTTCGAGGACGAGGAGGGGGACTTTATCGACGAGGTCGAGCCGGGGGTCCTCCAGCAGCTCCCGGCCGGATGGGATTTCAAGGAATGGAATCCTCAGTTTCCCAACGGCGATCTCGATCCGTTCATCAAGGCGCTTATTCGAGGGACGGCCTCCGGCCTCGGCGTTTCTTATCACAGTCTCGCAAACGACCTTGAGGGCGTCTCGTTCAGCTCAATCCGCCAGGGGACGCTCGAGGCGCGCGACGTCTGGCGCGATCTCCAGGGTTTCGTTATCGAGAGTTTCCTCGATCGGGTCTTTTCCGTCTGGCTGCGAAACGCGCTTATCCGCGACCGCGTCGAGGGGCTCCAGATTTGGGAGATCGAGCGTCTCCTGGCGGCGCTCTGGCGCGCTCGCGGGTGGGATTGGGTCGATCCGCTCAAGGACCAGATGGCAAACGAGCGAGCCCTTAAGGCGCGGACAAAATCCTTTACAAAGGTTCTCGCCGAGCAGGGCGAGGATCTCGAGGAGCACCTGGAGACTCTCCAGGAGGAGGAGCGGCTTTTCGATTCTTACGGTCTGGACTTAAAGACAATTTTGGAAGGAGGCGCAAAAAATGCCAGCAAACAGCCCGCGACTTAAAACCGGAAAGCTCTTTCGGAGTCTTTCCCTCAACCGCGAGGCGGTCGACCTGGAGGGAAGGACGGTCGAGTTTTCGTTCTCCTCCGAGGCTCCCGTCGAGCGATGGTTCGGCGTCGAGATCCTCGATCACGGTCCCAAGGCGGTGAGGTGGGACCGGGTCCGCGCCGGCGGTCCTTTTCTGATGGACCACAGGGCGAGCGACCAGCGAGGAGTAATCGAAAAAGTCTGGATCGACAACCGGACCGGCCGGACGGTCGTCCGTCTCAGCCGGAGCGATCGCGGCGAGGAGCTCCTCCAGGATATCGCGGACGGGATCCGGCCGAATATCTCGGTTGGCTACCTGATTCACGAAATGATTCTCGAGAAAGAGGAAAACGGGCTTTGCACCTATCGGGCGACCGATTGGGAGCCCTATGAAATTTCAAGCGTATCCATGCCGGCCGACATTACGGTCGGAGTCGGCCGCTCGGAGGATACAAGTTTCGACCACGAGACGGTTATTTTTTCAACCCGAGAAGAGGAGGAAAGAAAAATGAAATGCAAACACTGTCAAAGGGAGCTCCAGGACGGCCAGGCCTGCACCTGTCCGGAGGCCAGGGCGGCCACCGGGAATGGCGATCCCTCCGGCGGGGACCGTCGGATCGAGGTCAACCGCGAGGAAGTCGTCGCGGGAGAGAGGAAGCGGATCGCCGCGATTGAAACGATCGCGGGGCAGTTCCGCAAGGTCCCCGGAATCGGCGATCTCGCGCGCCAGTTCCGCGAAAACGGAAAGAGCGTCGAGGAGTTTCGCGGGGCGGTCCTGGCGCGCCTGGCGCCGACCGAGACGGCCGACGTCCCCGATCCCGTCCGTCTCAGCCTCAATGAGGGCGAGGATCGCCAGTTCTCGCTCCAGCGCGCGATCCATTACGCGGCCTTTGGCGGCGACGGCGGTTTCGAGCGCGAGCTCTCCGACGAGATCGGGAAGAAGCTCGGCCGCGAGACGGAGGGGATTTTCGTCCCGACCTCGATCCGGGTCGGCGTCCGCGCTCCCATGACCGCCGGCGACGCCGGCCAGGGCGCCGAGCTCGTCACGGTCGGCGGCGGGGCGATGACCCTGATCGAGTACCTCTATGCGCGCTCCCTGGTCAAGCAGCTCGGCGCGACGGTCCTCGACAACCTTGTCGGAGAGGTCCCCCTCCCGCGCCAGCTCAAGACGGCGGCGCTCAACTGGACGGGCGAGAATCCCGGTGCCGACGCGGCCGATACGGATGCAACCGGCATGTGGGGGAAAACCACGCTCAGGCCGCGCCAGGCGATCGCGACCGTCCCTTTCTCGAAACAGCTTATCGCTCAGACTTCCCTCGCGATCGAGAACCATGTCCGCCAGATGCTCGGAAAGGTCAACGCCGGCGGTCTGGATAAGGCCGCGATTAACGGACCGGGAGGAAACGAGCCGCTCGGGATCCTCAACACGACCGGGATCGGCGCGGTCGTTATCGGCGCGGACGGTGGCGCGCTGTCTTGGCCGGTCGTTGTCGGGCTCGAGACAGAGGTCGAGATCGACAACGCCGATTTCGGAAAACTCGCCTATCTGACCGCTCCGCAGGTCAAGGGGCGCGCGAAGGAGCTCGAGAAGTTCTCCGGCTCCGGTCAGCCGATTTGGCCGGACAAGGCGATGAAAGATGGAATCGGAGAGCTCAACGGCTACCGAGCCGGCGTCTCGACCAACGTCCCGACCGACCTCTCGAAAGGCGGATCTAACGGGATCCTGGCGGCGATGATCTTCGGCAACTGGGAGGAGCTCTATATCGGGGAGTGGGGCGTCCTAGAGATCCTGGCCGATCCCTACGCGCTCAAGAAGCAGGGGATGATCGAGATTACCTCGACGCTCCTCGCCGATACGGCTCTCGGCCATCCTCAAGGGTTCGCCTCCTGCGAGGAGATCAATCCGGCTCTGTAAGCAATGAAACCGGCGAGGCGGCGAAAGTCGCCTCGCTCTCTCTCTTTCCTGACAAGGAGTTTCCACGATGAAAAAAATCAATGCGATCGTCATTTCCCGGCCGACGAAGATCCGGGGAAAACTCGCCGAGCCGGGGAGGGTTATCGAGCTCCCCTCGGAAAAGACGGAAAAGGAGGCTCGCGACGAGCTCTTATCCCTGGTCGGCATGGGTAAGGCTCTGCCGGCGACCGAGGAGAATATCGCCTTCGTCAAGAACCAGGTTGCGGCCAGGGCGGCCACCAAGGACCAGGACGCCGGCAAGTCCGGCGGATCCGCCGGCGGCGGAAAGAAGGGCGACAAGGCGCTCGCCGATCTCGAGAAGCGCCTTGCCGTGCTCGAGGATCGCGCCGACGCGCTCGACAAGAGGGAGGCCGCTCTCGAAAAGCGCGAGAAGGCTCTCGAGCAGAAATAAGGAAGGCTCTAGCCGGCGGGGACCGTCCAGGTCCTCGCCGCCTTTCTGGAGAATGGTATGCCCGTCGAAATAGTCCTCGCTTCTGTCTTTAGCGCCTGTGCCGGATGGGCGGTTCCTCGATTGCTCAATCGGAGCACGGTCGGCACTCGCTACCGGACGGAAAAGGACTGTGCCAACTGCGAAACCCGCCGGGCGGTGGGAGAGATCCGCTCAATGGTTCGGGAGCTCGCCATTAAGGCCGGGGTGCCGGTGCATGAGGCGCTCAAGGTCGGCGAGGCTCTGGACAAGGGAGGCAAACCATGAAACCCGAGGACCGTTTCGACCTGGTGATTTATGGAGAGATCGAGGCTCATTTTCCGGAGCTCTTGCGAGATTTGGGGCCTTTTGCCTGGCTCTGGATCAAGGCGCAAGTCTGGCAGGAATCCCGGATGCGTCCCGACGCCGTCTCTCCGGTCGGAGCGGCGGGCCTCCTCCAGCTCATGCCGGCGACCGATCTCGAGATCGACGGGGATCTCGACGGCGCGGACGTGGTCGGCAATATCGACAACGGGGTTAAGTACCTCGCTTTCCTTTACGGCCGTTTTGGCGAGATCCCGACTTTCGAGGAGCGGCTTAAGTTCGCTCTGGCCTCTTACAACGGAGGCCGAGGTTATATCAATAAGGCGCTCGAGCTTTCGCGGAGCGCCTCCGGCCTTCTCGGTTCCTATTCGGAATGGGTTCGCTCCGGCCGGCCGGCCGGGGAGTGGCAACTCTGGAAGGTCGCGCGCGAGGCGCTCGTCCGGCCGGAGTGCCGGGTCAAAGGCAAGAATCCCGATTGGGTCCAGATCTTCGACTATGTCGAGAAGATCGAGGGCCGGTTCCATTACTACACACAAGGAAAGGAGCTCAACAAATGAAAAGGTTTTTCTCTGTCCTGGTTCTGTGTCTGGTCCTCGCTCTGGCCGCGTTCCCCCTCCTGGTCGCGCCGTGCTATGCAATGGAGGAGGGCGGCGACCTGGTCGTCGCGGGTGTTCTCTCCTTCGTCCGCGACGTCCTTGCTCCCCTGGCCGTCGCTCTCCTCTCCTTTTTGCTTTCATGGCTCGCGAAGAAGGCCGGCGACAAGTTCAAGCTCGATTTTTTGAAAAACCAGGAGGACCTGATCCTCGCGACCGCGAAAAACGCGGTCGGGTTCGTCGAGGAGTACGCCGCGAAACGACTCAAGGAAAAGGGGGAGAGTTTCCGGCTTACCGGGTCGGACAAGCTCGATCTTGCGGCCTCGCGCGTCATGGCCGCCTTCCCGAAAATCGATCCGGTCGAGGTCCGCGAGCGGATCGAGGCGGTCCTCGGCCGATCCGAGGGCGCCGGCGCGACCGGCCGCCAGGCGATCAAATAGGGGCGCGCCGTGCTTTCCCTGGCCGGCGGGATCCTGGAGCTTTTGCTCTTTGCCTTGAAAGCGTTCTTTTCTCCCGGCGCCGTCGAGCGCCGGGAGGAGAGCGCGAGGAGAAAAACGACAAATGAAAACATCGAGCTCTTTCGGGAAATGCTGTATGAGGACGACGCTCGTCGTCTTAGCGTTCTTGCTTCTGTCCAGTCTGACCGGGTGCGCGCGCTCTTACGTTCCGATCCCCGAGGGCGAGACGATCGAGGTCCCGAAAGGGACGCTCGACGAGTTGTATCGAAATAACGAGCTCCTCCTCCAGGAGCTCGAGGCCTGTCGGGAGGCGCATCCGCGATGATGGAGTTTTTGGAGCAAGACGCGCGCGACCTGGTCGAGAGTGAGCTCTCCGTCGCGGGGGCTCTGCAACCGGCCGGAGGCGGAGCGGCCGTCGAGATCCGGGGGATCTTTCGCTCCCCCTATAATGCCGAGAAGCTCGGGGACCTGAGCGCCGGAGGGGGCGCTTATCGTTTTCACTGTCTCTCCGAGGACCTGGCCGGCGTCAACGCCAGGCGGGGGACTCTGACGATTACCGGCAAAATTTACCGCGTCCAGGAGCCCAAAGCCGACGAGCTCGCGCCAGGGTGGACGACTCTTTATCTCGGGGCCTGATTATGACGATCCGCGAGCAACTTAGAAAAAAGATCGAGGCGCGCCTCGGCGAGATCCGCGTCGGGGGCCAGGTCGTCCTGGCTCACTCCGGCAAGGTCCACGCCTTCGCCTCCGACCTGGGGGTCCGCATCTATCCCTTCCGATCCGACGACGTTCCCGACGAGGAGATCCCTTGCGTCGGGTTTCTCGACCAGGAGTCGCCGGCCGACGAGTCGGACGAGGGGGCCGGCCTCCAGCGATACAAGCTCGCCGTCGGGATAACCGGCCTCGTCAAGGTCGCGGATCCGGCGCTCGAGAAGCCGGAGGACCTGGCGACGGCCGCTCTCGCCGATATCCTGGCGGCGATCGGCAAGGATCCGGAGTTCGACGGCCTGGCCGAGGCCTGGGCTCGGCTCGGGTCGGTTTCGATCGAGGTCGATCCGAATGGATTTCGGGCGGCGGCTAACGTCGAGCTCGAGATCGAATATCAATCGAAATTATGGGAGGTCTGACAATGGCAGAAACGAAACAGGAAAAACCGAAAATCATCGAGGCGATCGCGAAAGCGGACGCCGGTTATCATCCCGATTTCGGCCGGATCGTTAAGGGGAGGGCTTACCAGGTCCCCGAGCGGCCTTTCCCCGATCAACTCTTTACCAGGCCGGCCGCGCCGGAGCAGGTCCGCGACGGCTCCAGGGTCAAAAAGTAAACACCATTTTTTAAAGGAGGTTTTTCGTTATGAATGGAATTTCAGGAGCCGAAATTAGGGCCGCTTTTGTTCGGGCGGTCGCATGGGGCCAGGCGGTCGCCTGTGGGGCCGGTCACGGCCTTTTGATCCTCCCGACCTCGATCCGCAAGGATAGCGGGGTCGAGAGCGACGACTCCCTCGGGACCTATCACTCGAGCGACGGGGATCCCGGCGCGATCACGGTCGAGGGGGATCTCCCTCTTTATCTGCGCTATGACGGCCTCGATCCGCTCCTCGCTCTGGTCTGCGGGATCGCCGGCGCGCCGGTCCAGCAGGGGGCGGATCCGGCCTATGCGTACAAATACCGGCCGGCGAAAGATATCAAGGGATATTTCGGGACCTTCGCCAAGGATATGAAAAACTATGTCGAGGAGATCCCGAGCGCCAAGCTCGCCGGCTTTACCCTTCGCGGCGACGCGGGGGGAAAGCTCCAGCTCGTCCTTAAGGTTATCGGGATAAACAAGATCACGGTCTCCGGAGTCAACACGCCGGCGACCTTCGTCAACGTCACGATCCCCGAGGTCGCGAATCCGGTCCGCTTCGCTCACGGCGTTTTTAGGATGAACGATCGCGACGCCGTCGCTCTCGCGGCCGGGGACAAGATCTATCCGTCGAGCTTCGAGTTTTCCTATATGCGAAAGCTCGCCGGCGTCCATACCGGCGAATATCGGACGGCCGAGCCAAACGTCCAGGAGTTAATCGACGAGCCGCTAAACGACGGCGCTCCCGAGGTCCGGCTTAAGCTCCAGTTTCCGCGCCATTCGTCAAACGCCTTTCTCCTCGACCTGGCAAACGACAAGAGAAAGAAGTTTGACGCCGTCTTTACCGGCGCGACGATCGGCGCGACGGCGCACAAGCGGACGTTTTCCCTCTCCCTCCCGCACCTCCAGCCGTTAAACGACGATCCGGCCGACGAGCGCGGGATCATCAAGGAGCCTCTCGAGTACCTGGTCCACGCGGCCGAAGTCGCTCCGGCCGGCTTTGATTTTACCGAGCCTTTCGAGATCGGCGGGATCAATCAAAACGCGGCCGATCCTCTGGCTTAAACCAAACGAGAAAAGGAGTTTTTGTTATGGCGCGATTAGGTCTTTTTATCAATCAGAAGCCGGAGAAGGCGATCCAGTTCGACGAGGACACGGAGGTCTTGATCGCCTTCGTCGGAAAACAGGAGCTCCAGGAGATCCAGCGCAAGGCCGACAAGGCGGCGCGGCTCGGCGGCGCGGATCCCAAGGATTTCTTTAACCTCAAGCTCGCCGAGCGCGCCGTTAAGGGGTGGCGCAAGATCGGCGCGCCGGATCATCCCGGCCTTATCGTCGGCGGCGAGCCTTTTCCCTTTACCGAGGAAAACCGCGCGCTCCTGATGAAACACAGCCTCGACTTTTGCGCTTTCGTCAACGCTCACGCGGTCGAGGCGAAAGAGTTTCTCGACGACGACCAGGAGGAGCTCGAGGCGGGAAAAAACGGCTAACCGCGTTCCTCCTGGCGAGCGCGGATTTTCAAGGGGTCGACTGCGGCAACTGCGCCGAGGCTCTCCGCGAGGAGGGCCTCGAGCCGGACTGTTTCGAGGGGAAATGTCTCGCCGGGATCGACGAGCT